>JBDRPR010000026.1:0-8546 GCA_043826845.1 Bacteroidota bacterium | reverse complement strand
AATATGAATTTATTCTGAAAAAAGGAGCTAAAATTTCTGATATAATGATGAAATTTGATGGAATCGAGAAAATTGAAATTAATAGCAATGGTGATCTTGAATATTTTGCAGCTAATGAGAAATTTATTGAATATAAACCATTTACCTTTTATACTTCGGGCGGAAATGAAATTATATCTTCCTACTCTGTCATAGATAATAATAAAGTAGTATTTAATATTGATATAAATAATATCGTGGAAGATGAAATTGTAATAGATCCTGTTTTAACATGGAGTACTTATTTTCAAGGTGTATACGGAGGATATCAGGGTGATCCAGGTGTAGATAATGATGGTAATATTTATATCTGCACTCAGGAAGGTGCAGGGACACTACCTGTTCTCAACGCAGGCAGTGGTCAATGGTATCAGGGTACCACATCAGGAATCTCACCTAATTGGGATCTGGCAATTTTTAAATTTAATTTCGATCTTTCTCTTGACTGGTGTACATTTTATGGGGGACTTGCATGTGAGGAAGGTTGGGGCAAAAGAAACGTTGCCATAGACAACACCAATAACAGAATTTATTTTTCTGGTGAGACAGATACTCCATATTCAAACTCAACACAGACTTTTCCGACATATGATCCGGGGAATGGTGCTTTTTATCAGGATGCATCTTTTGATAATGAATCAAGCTATCCATTTTTTCTGGAATTCACTCATGAAGGTGTCAGAAACTGGGCAACTTTTTTTACTTACGAAACAGCCCCTTTCTCAGGAGGAATGGGAACCGATGTTGAATCTATCTATTTCAGAAACGGATACCTGTATTTTGCAGGGGAAACAAATAAATACAGTCATTCAGGTATTCCTTTGAGAACACTGGCAGGTGCATATAATAATTCATACTGGCCTGGTGATGGTAGCCATGTTTATTGTGGAAGGTTTAATTCAAACAGAGTTCTCGAATGGTGTACTTATGTGAATAATAATGTTGCCACCACATCATTCAGTGGTAATGTTGCTGATATGGTTGTTGATGCAAACAATAACATATACATAGTTACCGACTATAGCGAATATAGTGCTTCCAAATTAAGCAATGTATTACCCCTGGTAAACCCTGGTGGAGCTTATTACGTAGCAACCGGAGGTTTAGGATATGGTTCAAGAAGAGGTACACATATCACCAAACTGAATCCTGCGAGTTCGTCAGTAATATGGGGAACTTTTCATAGCGGAGGTTATGGTGACCTTCCTGCTGGATGCGAAGTAGATGGAAATAATAATCTGTATGTTGCATACAGATCAGTTGGCAGTACAGACTTTCCAACACTCGATCAGGGAGGAGGAGCTTATTATCAGGCTGCAAAATATAGCGTTTGTAACACAGGTCCTAATGATTATGCCAACGGAGGCAAGGACGGAGCGATTGCAAAATTTTCATCTGCCGGAGTAAGACTCTGGTCTACTTATATCAACGGTACCAATCCCACATCAGGAGAAACAGGTGTTGTTGATATTGATGCTTTCCCTACAGGTGATATAATGATGTCCAGTAAGACTGTAACTCCTGATTTTCCGGTTCAGTTTGTTGCCGGATCATACAATAAATCTACACTCACAACAGCTGGAACCTATGAAAGTGTTTTCACAAAATTCAACTCTGCAGGCGTCATTCAGTGGTCATCTTATTTTCATGGTTTGTATGCTTACGGAAGTATTCAGAATAACGGTTGTTTCAGCAAATATATAGTTGACAACGGCGGTGGATCGACAATACCAATGGTAGATCCTGGCGCACCGGCTTACTTTAGTTCCACAATTCAGAACTATCAGTCTTTTCAGATTTTCGAAGATGCAGTATCAGGTCAGTCAACTGCTCCCTCCTCTATTGATGCTTCTCAGACCTCGGTTTGCGGGGGCAATTCTGTTAGTCTTACGGTAAACGGAGGTTCATTAGGCACAGGAGCTGCATGGCAATGGTATTCAGGAAGCTGTGGCGGAACTTCTGCCGGTACAGGTAATTCTATTTCTGTCACTCCTTCAACGACCACTACCTACTACGTTCAGGCAGTCGGAACATGTAATTCCACAGCTTGTGTATATGTTACTATTACAGTTGCCGATGCTTCAACAGCTGCAACTTCAATAAATGCTAGTGAAACCAGTATCTGCAGTGGCACCAATATAACTCTGACAGTAAACGGAGGCAGTTTAGGCACCGGAGCTGTCTGGCAATGGTATTCCGGAACTTGCGGAGGAAATTCCGAAGGATCAGGAAACTCAATTAATGTAACACCAATGACGACAACAACATACTTTGTTCAGGCAGTTGGAACATGCAATACAACAGCCTGTGTCAGCCAGACAATAACAGTAAATTCAGTCCCTCTTCAGCCTGACACTATTACAGGGCCGGTCATCATCTGTCAGGGAGATAATAATATAAGCTTTACCGCTGATGCAATTGCCGGAGCTACTTCATATACATGGACTCTTCCATCAGGTTTTACAGGCAGTAGTTCAACAAACAGCATTACAGTCAATATTGGCACTGCTGCTGTTTCCGGAGATGTTACCGTTTATGCTACCAATGCCTGCGGCGATGGTCCGGCTTTTACTCTTCCTGTTATAGTCAGTTCACTTTCTACTGACCCGACAAGTATTACAGCCTCATTCACTTCTATCTGTTCAGGTGATTCTGTTGTACTGACTGTTAACGGAGGTTCTCTGGGAGCTGGAGCAGAATGGACATGGTACGAGAATAGCTGCGGTTCAGGTACAGCCATCGGAACCGGATCAAGTATCTCTGTTTACCCTGCATCTACTATTGTTTACTTTGTAAGAGCTGAAGGGGCTTGCAATAATACATCATGTATTACAATAGTAATAACAGTATTTCCTGCGATGAACCTGACTGCTACTTCAACTGATGAAAGTTGTGGCGGAAGTAATGGAACAGCACAGGTAATTGTATCGGGAGGATCCGTCCCGTTCTCATACCTTTGGTCAAATGACTCGACTACTTACATCATGACAGGATTAAGTGAAGGCAATTATTCTGTTACTGTGACCGACATCAATAACTGCACATCTGATGCAAGTGTTTATGTTTCCAACAGCGGATCCAGTCTCAATACTTCAATTTCTGGAATTGTCACTCCTTTGTGTTTTGGATATTCAGGAGGATCAGCGACTGTTAATGCATCCGGAACAGGACCATTTGACTTTATCTGGTCAAACGGTGATACCACTGCCACAACTTCAGGTATTTCTGCAGGAATATATTTTGTAACTGTTTCAGATCAGTCAGGTTGTTCAGGTATTGACTCTGTCGAAATAACACAGCCATCTGCTCTGGCCTATAACGATTCAATTATTAATATCAGCTGTTACGGTTTTGATGACGGTCGTATATATCCCAATGTATCAGGAGGAACACCTGCATATTCTTATATTTGGATTGGACCGAATTCATTCACATCAGTTGCATCTTATCTGACTGGTTTATCAGCCGGTGGATATTATGTTACTATTACAGATGCAAACGGCTGCTCTGTTTCCGGAATTGAATTTTCAGTTTCAGAACCCGAAAAACCGGTAACGATTGATATTACTGTAAACTCCCCTGACTGCTATAACAGTAATGATGGTATTGGAACGGCAATTGTCACCGGAGGAACCCCACCCTATACATATTTATGGTCAAGCTCTGGCACAGGTTCATCAGTTTCAAATCTGGGAAGCGGACAATATTACCTGACAGTTTCCGATGACAATTCATGTATAGTCATAGACACTTTTTTAGTTAGTTCTCCTGCTCAGATTACAGCAAACGAAACCATTACTAATGCAAGTTGTACAGGAAACAATGAAGGTGAAATAGTACTGAGCTGCAATGGAGGAACCAAACCTTACACCTTTGTCTGGAATACAGAACCTTCGCAAAATGATTCATCTGCAAATAATTTGCTTGCCGGTAATTATTCTGTGACTATATCTGATTTTAATAATTGCACCGAAGTGTTTAATTACACTGTTTCTGAAAGCTCTGATGACTGTCTTGACATTCCAAATGTCTTTACACCAAATGGAGATGGAGTAAACGATACATGGGAACTTATAGGAATACAAATATATCCTGAAGTGAAAATTGAAATTTTTAACCGTTGGGGAGATGTAATTTATACATACAGCGGCTCAGGTAGCGGATATAAATCACTTCCGTGGGATGGTACTTTTAATGAAAAAGAACTTCCTATAAGTTCATATATATATGTTGTTGAATTAAATAATGATAATGAACCTTATAATGGTATTGTAACTATTAAAAAATAAAGTAATAATATAAAATCTATGAAAATGAAAATTATTAACCTGTTTTTTTGGATTGTGCTAATCGTATGTTCCAGAATCATTCTAATTAATTCCTTGTACTCTCAGGATTTGCAGTCACAGTCAGAACAAAAAGCCTTCAGTTTTCAAGGTTTTGTTGAAGAGAAAGGTCAGTTTAAGACATTTGATAATCTCTTGTTTCAATGGCAAAAGGACAACGTTTATGCATATTTTTTACCTGATCGTGTGGTATTTATCACTAAAGAAGTAATCCACGAGGATAATGAAAGATCTCTGGATGCCAAAAACAAAGGAGATGATAATCTGGCGAAGAAATTATCTGCCATTACAAAAGGAACACGCTTTGATCTTTTGTTTGAGAATTGTCAATCAGAAGTAAATGTTTCAGGTGAAAATATCAATAAAACCCAAAATGATTATTATCTGGCTCATTGTCCGAACGGGATATTGAATGTGCCTTCCTTTAATGATATCCGTTATAATGATATTTACCCTGGCATTGATATGGTCTTTCATTTTGATAACGGGAATTTCAAATACAGTTTTGATATTGATGCCGGTGCAGATCCTTCCTTAATCAGCTTGCAATGGGATGGAATTGAAAATATTCATATTAATGAAGAAGGTCAATTGCAATTTAATGTGGGCAGTTTTACTTTTACTGACGAAAAACCTGTCTCAACCTGCGACGGGATCGATGTTCCAACCAAATACATACTTGACAGAAACCGGGTTAAATTCAGTCTTGATTCCTATGATAATACCAAATCTTTGAAAATAGACCCTGTACTGACCTGGGCAAGTTCTCTTGAATATAACGGATATGGTCATTGGGGGGAATTGGTGGCTAATTCGACAGGTAATTTCTATATAGTTGACTGGGAATGGAATCCGGGTAGTGCCGATATGACAAATTACTTTAACGATGCCGGCACTTCAACTCTGTACAGCAGTGATGCAACAAATAACGACATCGTGATTTCGAGATTCAGCAGGAATGGTGATCTTCTTTGGGTATGCAGATATGGTAGCACACGTGATGATGATATAAGCGGAGCTGTAACAATTGACGATAATAATAATTTATTTATAGCAGGAAAGACTTTTTCATTAGGTGATCTGCCACTGCAGACATGGACTGGAGCATATAATCAGGCATGGAACGGAACCTGTACGGGAACCCGTGGTTATATAATTAAATTTCAGTCAAATAATACCCGTCAGTGGGCTACTTATATTGACAATGGAGCGAATTTCGAACCATTTGACATTGAATGTGGCATGAACAATGACATATATATTTGCGGAAAATCTGGTTCTTCATTAACTTGCACAGGGATATCAATTCCTTACGGGTCAGGTTATCTTGGAAATTATACTACTGCTTCATCACATAATTTTATTCTGCGGTTCAACAGCAGTGGAGCTCTCACATGGTCAACATGGCTACCGGGTGGAACAGCTCCAAATTATTATACAGGACGTGCCAGTGACATAACAGTCAGTAAAATAAACGGGGACGTATTTGTTGGAGGAGATGAAATATGGGGAGCAAATTACAATTTCACAACGGCATTGATTACAGCAGGATTAACCTATATGGGTCAAAGCGATCTTTTTTACCTGAAATTCAATTCAAGCAATAATGCTGTTCCGGCATATGGAAAATATCTCGGAGGTGCTGGATTTGATAAAATAAATATTGGTGCTGCAAATGGAGATATTGAACTTGATGGAAGTGGTAACTTATATATGTGTGGCCATACATACAGCGCAAATTTCCCCCTTGTTAATCCCGGAACTTGTGCTTATTACGATGGGACAATAAACGATGGATCAGGAATCGTTGGAGATGTCGCACCCACACAGGACGGTTACCTTATAAAAATAAATTCTGCCGGAACCAGAACTCTGGCTACTTTTTTTGGAGGAACTGCTTATACGAGCATGAAGAAATTAAAGAAAGATTCTCATAGCAATATGTGGATTTGTGCTGAACAGTCATCTACAGGACTTGCCACTGTTTCTCATAATGATTATTATAATCAGGCATTCGCAGGAACAAATACCAACCTGATGTTTTCTCAACTGGACAATAATGATTATATGGCCTGGCTAACATATTTCGGATATGGAGGTTATATGGGTCATGGTGGTTTTGATATTTATGAACCAAGCAATGACAGCATAAATCTTGATGTCTGTGGAAATTTCAACACATTTTCAAACTCAGGAAGTGGATATCAATGGACCACAGCAGCAACCTGCACTGGAGCTGCATCTTTCAGACAGCTATTATCATCCAGCGCACCATTTACAATTTCAGGAACAGGAACAATATGTGCCGGTTCAACTACTACCTGGACAGCTACTATGGGAGGTGGAAGCTGGTCTAGTTCAAATACAGGAGTGTTTACTGTAAACTCATCAACAGGACTTGTTACAGGGACAGGTGGCGGAACAGCAACGCTTACCTATACACTGACTATTAGTTCTTGTCCATTTACTGCAACTGCAACAATTACTATCAATCCATTGCCAGCTGCACCAACAAGCGTTTCTGCGACGTCAACAACTATATGCACTGGGCAGTCAACTACACTGAGCTATATCGGTGGATCCGGAACTACTTTTACCTGGCACACAGGTTCATGTGCCGGAACATCGGTTGGAACAGGAAATAACCTGTCTGTTTCTCCGACATCTACAACAACTTATTATGGTGGATGGTCAAACGGTTGCGGTAATTCAACCTGCCAAAGTGTTACTGTTACTGTAACCCAATTACCGACTGCACCAACAGGTGTTTCAGCAACTTCAACAACTATTTGCTCAGGCCAGTCCACTACACTAAGTTATAGCGGTGGATCAGGAACTACTTTTACATGGCATACAGGTTCATGTGCCGGAACATCGGTTGGAACAGGAAATAACCTGTCTGTTTCTCCAACATCCACAACAACTTATTATGGTGGATGGTCAAACAGTTGCGGTACTTCAACCTGCCAGAGTGTTACTATAACTGTAAACCCTCTGCCAACACCACCGACAAGTGTTTCAGCTACATCAACAACTATATGTTCTGGTCAGTCAACAACACTAAGCTATATTGGTGGTTCAGGAACTACATTTACATGGCACACAGGTTCATGTGCCGGAACATCGGTTGGAACAGGAAATAACCTGTCTGTTTCTCCGACATCTACAACAACTTATTATGGTGGATGGTCAAATGGTTGCGGTACTTCAACCTGCCTGAGTGTTACTATTACAGTAAATCCTTTGCCAACTGCTCCAACCAGCGTCTCTGCTTCCTCGACAACTATTTGCTCAGGTCAGTCAACTACTTTAAGTTATTCAGGAGGTACCGGAACTACTTTTAATTGGTATTCAACTTCCTGCGGAACAGGTTTGGTTGGAACAGGAAATAGTTTGTCTGTTTCTCCGACATCTACAACAACTTATTATGGTGGATGGTCAAACGGCTGCGGTACTTCAACCTGTCAGAGTGTTACTATAACGGTAAACCCTCTGCCAACGGCACCAACAAGTGTTTCAGCCACCTCGACAACTATTTGCTCTGGGCAGTCAACTACACTAAGCTATATCGGTGGTTCAGGAACTACATTCAACTGGTACACCGGATCTTGTGGTGGAACTTTAATTGGTACTGGGAACAATTTTTCTGTATCTCCTACATTAAATACCACATACTATGGAGCATGGCAGAATGGATGCGGGACTTCCTCTTGTCAAAATGTTACAATAAATGTAACCGCTTATCCTGCAAATGCTGGTACGATTACCGGACCAATTACTGTTTGTCAGGGAGATAATGGAATAACTTATTCAATACCTGCAATTACAGGAGCTACATCTTATGTATGGACAGTTCCTTCCGGATTTACCGGTAGCAGTTCTACCAATAGCATTACTCTTAATATTGGAGCTAGTGCTGTTTCCGGAGATATTACAGTATATGGAACAAATTCCTGTGGGGATGGAGTTTCTGCTACACTTCCAGTAGTTGTCAGCACTGCATCAACAGACCCAACAAACATTTCAACACCAAACACTACAATTTGTCAGGGTTCTTCTGCTACATTGACTGTAAACGGTGGTTCATTAGGATTGGGAGCCGACTGGATATGGTACGAAAACGGTTGTGGTTCCGGAAGTTCAATTGGAAACGGCTCAAGT
>JBDRPR010000025.1:0-5332 GCA_043826845.1 Bacteroidota bacterium | reverse complement strand
TCAGGAGTAAAAAATGCACCGTTAAATTTTCTATCTTCAACAGGAATGATTAATTCCAAATAGTTCTCAAGTTCCTTTATGCTTGAAATATCAAGTAAAGAAGTGTCAAAATAAAGCTGAGGATTTTGTTGAAAGCCTTTGAAGTAGTCAATTAGAATTTGGTTATCGTTAAAATTTAATTTATTATTAGTCAGGTAGGAATACACCAAATTCTGCTCAAGACTTGTTAGGTCGTGATTTTGTATAAGCTGGTTAAGAATTCCTTTTTTTACCATTTTGCTGTTGACTTTAAGCAACAAAATTAATCAAAATTCTTCTACAAACCAAATTTATTTTCGTAAATGGCAAGATTGCACTCTTTGACAAAGCTTTGGTTGTAGCGTTGGCTCGTGGGGCTTTGGCAATGTGTGCAATGTGGGTCGGCAATTGTTTAAAAAATGTGTCCCTCTTTCATCGGGATAAACTCTGTGCAAAAAATAAAAAACATCGGGTCGGTCCCGAAAGCTTTCGGGATGTCGGCTCTCTTGTCTTGTTAATATTTCGTTTTTCTGTCCTTTCACAATGGTTTACTTTTCAATGTTTCTATGTCGTTGTCTGTTTCCTACACTTGGCGGTAACGGCAGTTCGTCTAACAACTGTCGTTTATTCTCAACGGTTACGTGTATGAAACGTTGGGGATTGCGGGCGACTTTCTTGTCAAGTTACACCGAACTTGATGCGGGGCAGAACGCTCGAATAACCACTTAAACCCCAATGTTTTATACACGATGTTATAGGGCGTTTTTCTTTGTTTCATTGATTTTCTGTTCTATAAATATTAAATCTTTATCGTTATCAGATGCGCCTTTTTGTATTTTAATTTGTCTTGTTTTTTGGTAACAGTTTAACGCCTTGTTGAAAAGTTTTTCTTTTGAATAAATGTCGCCAAGAGTAAGCCACAAATAATCTGTCATTGGAAATTTGGTTAATATGTTCACAAGATATTTCTCTGCTTCGGTAAATCTTCCAGATTGATGTAGATATTGTGCTTTCATTGACATTCCTTGAGCAGGATTGATTTCTTCTGAGATTAATTTATCAGAATAGAGTATTGCTTTGTCAACATTGCCAATAAAAAAATGTGATTTAGAAATATTCACTAAAGCCATTGCATCTTTTGTATTGGCACTTAAAACAATTTCAAAACTTTTTATTGCTTCATCAAATCTATGAATTTGAAAGTTGCACATTGCGTAATTGAAATGTTCATTTACTGTTAATGTTGAATAAGTAAGTAGCTGTTTGTATATATCAGCTGAAAATTCAAATAGTTGGTTTTGTACAAAAACAGGAAGTAGGTTTTTAGCATTTATATGCAAACTTTTCTTCTGTGGCGTTAGCTCAAAACATTTTAAAAGACATTGTGATGCTTCACTAATATCTCCTGTTTCCACTAATGCGTTTGCAAGGTTCATTAATGCTCCGCTATTTTCAGGGTCAATTTCAACTGCTCGAAGCAAACAAGTTTTTGCATCTGCATTATTGTCAAGTTCCAAGTAAATTGCACCTAAATTATTTAAAGCTGTTGAACTATATTGATACAAGTAAACTGATTTCTTAGTTGCTTCTAAAGCATCTTGAAGATTGCCTAACTCGTATTCTAATCGTCCTTTTTGGGACCAAGCCGAATAATGGTCAGGTTGATGACTTAAATATTGGTCAATTGCTCTAAGTGCTTCTTTGTTTTCCCCAATTGCTGACAAAGAACGAGATAGAATGTATAATTCTTCTAACTTGTCATCCCTTGTAATAATTTGCTTTGGTATTTCAATGCCTTCACTTTTCGCTACTCTGTCCAAGTCCTTGAATAGTTCTTGAAATTGTTGGTATCGTGTTGAAAGGTCTTTTTCAAGGCACTTTTTACAAATCTCAAATAAGGGATGATTTATTTGTTTTACATTTTGAACTAAGTGAGATTGAATAAGTTCTTTTAAGGTAATTTGATTCCAATTGTTACTTGAAAGTTGATAAGGGAAAACGCCTTTGGTAATAAGTTGATATAAAACAATCCCAAAACTGTAAATATCACTTCTATGGTCTATTTTATCTGCACTATATATTTGTTCGGGTGAGTAATACATTGGGGTTCCGCCACCTGAACGGTCATCATTCAAATATGACTTAGAAAGTCCGAAGTCAGTAATCTTTAAATTGAGTTCGTTGTCTATAAGAATATTGTCTGGCTTTATGTCAGAATGAGCTATCATTCCTTTGCCAAGGCAATGATTCATTCCGTATGAAAATTGAACTGCCCACTTAATAATTAAGTGAAGTGGTAAATTTTTTCCAATGTAATTTGTTAGTCTGTTTTCTCCGTTTTCGTTGCCTTCTACAAACTCCGCTGCAACAAATATTTTTCCGTCAAGTTTTTCTGCAAAAAGTGTCTTGACGATATTTTGATGCACACCAAAAGAAGTCCAGTTTTTTACTTCGGTAAAGAATAGTTCTTCAAGATGTGGTTTAATATCTTGGTAGCTTTTTAAAACAAATGGGAATCCGATGCCTTGTTTCTCAACAAGAAAAACGTGTCCCATTGCACCACCAAATTGTTGCAATACTTTATATTCTCCACCTATATATTTTGTCATTTCTGTCATTGTTGGTGTGTCGTCTTAAAATGCCCTATAACGTATGCATAACTACTATTATAGTAGTTATATTCTTATTAATTGCAATTTGTTGTTTTTACCCAAATCATTGATAATGTTAAATAAAATCGGTTATAAACGGTTATAATCGTTTGTTTTGAGGTAAATAATATCACTTTAAATCTTATACCATTTCCTGTTTAAAAATAATCCAATTATAGTTGATGTATAATGCCGATAGAGTAGCTATTATAGTCTAATTGACGTAGTCGCATTGGACTATTATAGATTCCGTATAGGTATTAAATAATTGAATATAAAAATAAATATAAATTCCTTATAAACAAAAAAAAGAGAATCTAATCAGCATATTTGTTAATATGCTATACTGCAAAAGGGATAAATTTCCGCAGATTGTAATAATCAGGTGATAAGCTAAAGGTTGAGCAACTTGTCTAATCAATGAGCTATCGTTTTAGGTTTTTGACAACGGACCGGCGACCTTCAACCAAACCAGCAGCCCAACCCATAAACCATTAACAAAAATGCGACAATTTACCCTGTTTCAAGTATAATATGATTTCTCCCTTAATTATTAATTGTCGTTTGTTGCAAAGGCAAAAACCAATGGCAAACTTGAATCAGACAATTCAATCTTACTCGTATTATCAGATTGACTTTGTAAATCCGATATAAATCGGATTTACATTTCCCCCTTTTGAGGGAATGTGTTTTACTGATTTTTATATTCCGGTACTCTGTACCTTATTTTTATAATATTTATTTAGTATTACAAATAGCTGCGGTGCTCTGCACCTCGCATGGCTCGCTATTTGTTCAACCCGATTTATTATATTTCAATAATACTTATTGAGCAAGATATTTCTTCTTCACAGAATCCAGTACATTTTGTTCTTCTCCTGAAATATTGCCATCAATATTGGCAGCTTTTTCCATGAGTTTATATATCTTCTCTTTCATCTTGGCATCTTCTGGCATACGGATAACAAGTTTTCCGCTTTGAGCCATTTCAAACATAGGTTGAATTTTGTCAAGACTGTATCCCCATTTTTTTGCAAGTTTTTTGGTAAATTCCATCTCTTCCTTATCAAAAACTCCATCAGCTGCAACCAGAATCAGTACGTTATTGAAAGCATAATCACGAACTTTAAACAGTCCATCAAGTTTATCAGGATCAACTTTTGCAACGAAATTCGCTCCGTTGGCTGCATAATATGCCTGATATTCATAAATACTCATTACATCTGTAATAATCCACTCAGTTTTAGGACTATTTAATTCTGCTCCGCAATACTGACATTTCAGATCAAGCGTATCACCCAAAGGACCACCGCAACTCGGGCAACTATGTGCATATAATGAGCCTTTTGATTTTTCTGATTGCATATCTTTTTCAAGAATAACAACTTCAGTTTTTGAGCTTACAACAGGATCAAGAATATTTACTTTATTATCTGCCGGAGCAACTCTCTGATAAGATGATTTTATTGCCACCATCAGTACATTCTTATTGTCTTTTTGCATCGCTCCAATAAGCGTAACATCATTTAAGAACAACCTGTTGTAAACAAATTTTTCTTCACCTTCAAACTGCTTGCTTAGTTTTTCAAAAGCATTGTCTGAAACAAAACGACGCATAACTTTCGTATCTTTAAATACACGTGCAGTTTCAATCTGAAGATATCCGTTGCTTGCTTTATCTTCGATTAACTGTGCAGAGAAATCATCATCCGAACTTACCATTTCCATAACTGCTTCCTGTAAGTTGGCAGCTTTAAACACCATTGGATTGGCTGAAATGTAATCATCAGCCTGAGTAATTTCAGATAATACCCAATCATATTCACCACTGTTTGTATAAGTACCGCAAAATTCACACTTTGCAACCTCACCGGCTTTTGTGGGAAGCTCACCACCGCATTTCGGGCAATTGTTGGAAGCAAATAAGTTATGCTCCTGTGCACCTCGTTTTTTCAAAAACGACCAGTACTCAACAAACGTTTCGGAACCTCCTGAGTTTAATTCTTTGTATTTATCGCTGACAAATTTATCAACAATAAAGGCATGAACAGCAACATGAACAATGTCAAATAATCCGTCTGATTCTATTTTATCAATTACTACATTTTTGACATCAATTTTTTCAAGTGTATTTTTTTGACCCAATACATCCATCATTTTAAACTGAGTATTCAGTCTCTGATACATTCCGTCGGAAATATATTTCCTGACTTTTCCCATGTCTTTTGCTTCCCATGCTTTCTGAATTTCAACAAATGCAGTCTTAACTTTTTCTTTGAATTTTCCTTCATCAAATCCCGGATTATTTGTAAGAAACATATCATAACCGGCAGGTTTTTTATCAGATAAATTACCACCTCCAGGGAGTTTATTTAAAATTGATTTTTGCTTTCTCTTTTTGTTCAAATATATATATCCGACTATTATCAATGCAATTGCAATGATGTTAAAAGGAAAAGGTATAAGCATAAAAATATAAATTATCAGCCCGCCAATACCATCACCATCTCCACCACCGCTACTACTACCACCTGCTCCGCCAACACGTGCATAAAGGTCATCTGCGAGCAAAACTGACAAAGAAATCAACAAAAATGTCAAAAACAGTACTTTATAGGTACTCATAAATTTCTGAAGCTTTTTCATAATGTTAAAATTTATTT
>JBDRPR010000024.1:0-3787 GCA_043826845.1 Bacteroidota bacterium | reverse complement strand
GCTCGTATTAACAAACGGAATATGTAAAAATGTCTTAATTGTTGGTTTAGATGTTAATGGCTTAGTTGGAATTACACAATATCCATCAACCGTTGAATCCGAAAATATTTTTGTAGAGGAAGTAACACTAAATTTAATATTGTCAAAATATTGTTTAGAAGAATGTGTATCGTTATAACAACCATACATCTTTATTTTAATATAGTTACAATCAGATGGTAAATAATATCGATCAATCGTATCCCCATAAATTTTAATACCATAATTATGCCAACTATTAGTAGTATCATAAATTAAAATACTGGCTGACGATGTGGAAGCACAAAGTGTAGAACCATTATCTTGATAATATAAAATGGTAGCATATGCGCTTGAAGATCCCTGTCTTTTGGAGCTAAAAATAAAATCATAATCTCTAGCATTACTTACGGATATAGCGGATTCACTTTCAATGTAGGCGTATTTGGCTGCAACGGTGGTAGCCGCAGCAATATACATCGATGCCCCGAAAGATCGATAGTCATTATAAACAGTATATGCGTCTGTTGTACCTGTACTTGAAAAATTCCAACTGGCACTAGCATTATTAAACCCACCGTTATTAATAAGATTTCCGGTTATATATTTCTTGTTCCTTACTTTATACTCATAATCTCCAATTGAAAAATATTCACCAGATACATAATCACCAACTCTATCATCTAACAAAAATCCACCAAGGCTCATCGAATCTTCTTTATACCCGCCAACAATTGTTTTGGCTTCTTTACGATAAATATTATGCCCTGCCCAATCAGATTCAGAAGGTATTCTCCATTGTAATATATTTTTAGTCACAGCAGGATTATTATCACTTTCTGTGACTATTGGAACAGAATACCACTCTGGTGCGGATGGAGCAACAGCATCTACAAATGACCAAGCATCTATATATTTGGCGAGACCATTAAGCAGATTAACAGATCCATGATCAATTGAACAATAAATATAAAAAGAAATCTTTATCCATTCATTTGCCAATAATCTAAACGTCACATTATTGTTATTAAAATATGATGTTGTTGGTTTAATTATAGTTCGTACACCATTAGAATCTTCTATATATAAAGAAAGATTAATACCATTGCTAACAACTATAGGAAGTTTAACCATCTTTTCTTGGTTAGTTTTTACTCTGATATTATATAATATGTTATTGTATTGACTGATATTATCGTCATAACAACCGCCACTAATATCTGATACTATTGTATATAACGAAAATTGTTCAGACCATTCCCAAAAATCAGTGCCTAAAGCAAAAGCTATCCCACGATCAAAAATATAGCTTCTTTTACTCCAAACAATATCTTGTTTTTCAATGAAATCTGGAGCAGTACCTTTAAAATTAATAGCATTAGAACGTCCAATATCAATAGACCCAAGCTTTTCTCTCGTCTGATTTAAAATATGTTTTTCTACATTTTTCTTCATTAATTATACCTAACTGATATTATCCATATAAATCATTAAAGCACCATACTTCGATGGGATATTATAGCTATAATCTATAGTTTCTCTAGGATAAAACAGAGTATCAAGTCGATTAAGTATATCACCATCAATAACACTCCCACCCTCCATTAAATTATACCATATATCAGATTCAACCCATCCTGGAAATTTTTGCATTGCCAAGTTCCTATCATACCACCCAATAAAATTACCACGCAAAGTTCCTTCGGCCACTAATTGATCGGTGTGTTCAAATAATCCATTGTTTTTCATAAAATCGCTATGTGGATTCCTACGTGAATAATTGCTATCATTATCATGTGTGACTTGTAAACAAATCCTTCCAGATTTATCTTTAATTTGACCTGTAAAAAAAATAGTGTTCCAATAAACTCCACGATGATAATTATTATATGAATTCCATAACTCAGGATTAATAAAACTAAAATTGGTCATATATAATTTGGGATTAAATCTTCCCAATAAACCAGTATCTGTTTCCATATTATAAAATAATCTATTATACTCGTCATCTTCCTCTAAGACACGTTCATTTTCATCTAATTGAAAATATCCATATGGAAATCCATATGTTATTCTATGTATGTGCGCTGTTAATTGTAACGCACAAAATCTTTTTGCAAAATCAGTATCACCATCCCCATATTCTCTTTTGGCAGTTTCGTCAATAATTTCATAATTGACTCTATTCCCACGACCAACCGTATGGGTACAAACATAGACCATATAACCATATTTATATGGAGGAGCGTCTGCAGCACTATTATCTATCAATATGGGTTCAAGTGTTGACCCATTGAATGGAATTGTATTATCTCCACTTGCGAAAACACTGGAATAATCTATTTTAAACGTAACGGTACTGACAATACTTCTACGAATATAGCCAAAAGTCATATTAGATTCATCTAACATATCTGTTGGATAGGCATATAGCGGATCTAAATCATGGCCAGTATTCAATTCAAGATATGGAAAAACTTTACTATATCCATTTTTAATATTTTCAATCATATATATTCCACCTTCAATTCTCCCATATTTTTCATTGGCTAAATATGTATTTTGATCAAGAATATGTAAAAACTGATCTAAATTACCGTCAAGACTTTTATTGACAGCGGCCTTATTACTAAAATAAATTACATTATTCCAAACACTTATATCATCATTACCATTCCAAGTAAAATACCGATCCTTACCCCATTTAGTATATTGATGACCTGCGAATGGCCAATTATCAATATCATCCTCAGAATCATTATTTGTGGATTTTGTCAAACATGTTAATTGGATAGGCACTCCAGATAAAGATTGATAATCATCAATGATAGCATCGTCCTCTGAAGATTCTAAATTATCATCAACAGCAAACATTTTTACGCTTAAATATCCACTTTTAACCAAATCAAATGTTATACGAGGAACAATACCCATAGAATCCCCAGTATAGGGATCATAAGCCCCTATCACATTATCACTAACTGCCCAAGTTGCTGCATTCGTTCTTTGTAATCCCCTAACCAACCCAGAATAATACCAAGTTCCACCTGTACTACTTACCGTACTATATTTAATAACTTCAAAAGCGGTATCATTTGGGTTACTGACCATTAAATAACCTTTTGGGGGAGAATACTCTAAAGAATCGGCAACCCAAGCAGTTGAAGAAGCCACATTCATTTGATTCTCTAACGTAGTGATAACTCCACCATTATAAACCCTCACATTCCAAAATGGATTATTATCAAATAATTCCAAATCAGGTTCAGGTTTATCAAAATAAGATTTTTGAGGGATTAAATCTGTGGCAGTGAACTCAGTCAGATAAGCATCACCATCAAAATCGTCCTGTATATTGGTCACCCATAATTTCTTAGATGTGGTAATTCCATCTTTATATTCATCTATGACCTTAATACAATCATTTAATTCTATTAATGGATTACCTATTGTTTTAAATTTAATCTCTTTCCCAGAGTTGCGATAACGCTGTATAAAACTATAACTAACATAATCTGCATGTTCTTCATTGGTAATACTCGGATCTATAATAATCGTTTGCATTGGTCGTCCAACAAAGTTAGATGCACTAGTACTATAAATAGAGTTTAAGTCTATTGCTCTAGACTGTCTAAATGTATAAGTCGGATTTTTGGGATTAATTTCACCCGTCCAATTGTTAGTGAAACCAACACCAGTTTTAGTGCCTGTTCGCTTCCCCAATACTATAACATCGTTACGTAAATCCTTTGTTGTATCATTAATATCT
>JBDRPR010000023.1:0-3925 GCA_043826845.1 Bacteroidota bacterium | reverse complement strand
ATCAAGCGTCTTCAGGGATCCGTACTGTTTAAACATGAAGAAACATTAATGAATTGTGACAGTGCATATTTCAATACAGTTAAAAACTATATTCAGGCTTTCAGTAAAATTCATTTAAACCAGGGTGATTCAATTCATCTTTATGGAGATTCAATGGTTTATGATGGAAATACCCGGATAGCTTATGTCAGAAAAAATGTTAAACTTACTCACGATGAAGCTGTTCTTACTACCGATTCATTAAATTATGACCGAAATACCGATATCGCATATTATTTTAATTATGGAAAAATTGTAGATAAAAAAAATACTCTTGAAAGTAATTATGGCTATTACTATTCAAAAATTAAAGATTACATTGCAGTTGATAGTGTTGTGCTTATAAATCCTGACTATATTATTTATTCTGATACTCTTAAATACAATATAAATTCTGAAACATCCTGGTTTTACGGACCAACCGAAATAATAAGTGATTCAAATTACATTTATTGTGAAAATGGCTGGTATAATACCAATAGTGATATTTGTCAGTTTAATAAAAATGCATATTATACCAATAAAAAGCAAAGCCTGAAAGGTGATAGTTTATACTATGACAGAAAAAACGGAATAGGAAAAGCATTTATAAATATTGAAATGGTTGATTCTGCAGAAAACGTTTTACTTACAGGTAATTATGCTATATATTACGAACATCCTGAAAGTTCAATGGCAACAGATAGTGCTGTATTTATTCAGGTTACTGATGGTGACTCCTTATTTCTGCACGGTGATACGCTTTTTTATATTACTGTTACTGATACAATTATAAAAAGAAAAAATATTTGTTTTAATGATACTGCATATTTATCAATGAACGTTAAGGTTATTGATACTCTGTTAGTAAAAAAGGATAGCATATATTGCCGTATTGAAACAATAATAGTCGATTCTACATTTGTTACGGATACAATAATTTATTATCCTAAAGATTCTCTTGTCATCGAATATGATACAATTAAGGACTTTAAACTGCTTTTGGCATATTATCGTGTAAGGTCTTATAAATCAGATTTACAATCGAAGTGTGATAGTCTTGTTTATTCTTTTCGGGATTCAGTAATCGAAATGTATTATGAGCCTGTTATATGGTCTGAAAAAAATCAATTAACTGCTACATATATTGAATTGCATACTAAGAATGAAAAGCCCGATTATATTGTATTACAGGATGCTGCATTTATAATATCGCGTGAAGATTCATTGCGTTTCAATCAGATAAAGGGCAGGGACATGATAGGTTATTTTCGCAATGATAGTTTATTCAGAGTGAATGTTGACGGTAACGGGCAATCCGTTTATTTTGTGAAAGAAGAGGATAAAAATGATAGTATTGAAAAGCTGATAGGAGTAAATAAAGCTGAAGGTAGCAGATTGGTTATATATCTTGAAGATAATGAACCGCAAAAAATAATGTTTTTTACCAAACCTGAAGGAGTAATGAATCCTGTTGAATATTTACCACTCGGCGATCTAAGACTAAAAGATTTTATATGGCTCGAAGATATTAAACCACTGAACAGATATGATATATTTATATGGTACGGATTATCTAAAGCAGTAAAGCAAATTCAAATCATTGATGAAGAAGGTGTTGATGATGATGCCGATGAGTCAGAAGTGCCAATAGAAATTCCTGAATAAAAAAAAAGCCCCGAAAGGAGCTTTTGATATATATACTACTAATATCTTTTTTCTTTGATTCTTGCTTTTTTTCCGGTTAATCCACGTAAATAAAATATTCTGGAACGACGAACTTTTCCGATTTTATTTAATTCAATTTGCTCAATGTATGGTGATTTAATAGGAATAATTCTTTCGACACCAAAACTACCGGACATTTTCCTTACTGTAAATGTTTCTGTTGCACCTGATCCTTTTCGTTGAATTACAACTCCTCGAAATTGCTGAATTCTTTCTTTGTTACCTTCAATGATTTTATAGTGAACAGTTATTGTGTCACCGCTTTTGAATTTTGGATATTCAGTTTGTTTTGTGAACTCGCTTTCAGCTACTTTCAATAAATCCATCGCCTTAATTTTTAAATTCGTACCTTGTTAAAAAACAGACCGCAATATTACAAAATATTTTTCAATTAATTGTAATAAATTATAAAAAATATTAGGATTATCAAAGAATCTGTATGTATCTTCAAAATCATCGAATTATGAAGGCCTTCTCCTTTTTTTTATATTATTGCAGATGTTTTATGTTAATCTGTACATGGAATTGTTTTTATACTACTAAACCTGCTGTTTTTTCTTTGATTTGCCGTGAGAATTAACAATTCTGGTAAACAATAAGATTAGAAAGATGTATCTGTTTTAGTCTCATTAATAATTTGTCTGTAGTAATTTCGCCTTTCTGAGTCGTGAAGAATTGATTCGTTCCATAATTCAGCTTCAGAATAATTTCCAATATTAATATATATCACCGTTAAATTTAGCTTAGGGTCATCAAAGCGGGGATTAATTCTGACAGCTTCTTTAAAGCAAATTATTGCTGAATCAATTTTATTATTCATAAAAAAAGCACTTCCCAAATCATTTAATATATGATGATTAAATGGATGTGATTTTAAAGCCAATCTAAAATCATTCAAAGCCTGAGAATAGTTTCCAAGATTTGCATTTGCATTTCCTTTATACCAGTTTAAAGGAACGGATGTAGGGTCAATAGTATAGTATTTTGATGTTGCTACATCACATAATAAAATAACATTGTCGTTGTTCTTTTTCATTCTTTCGTAATACATTATCTTTGTGTAATATTCACCTTTGAAATTTTGAACTGAAAAATAAACTATCGGAATTAATACAATAATAAACCCACTTAACATAAATTTCGATATATGAAATAAATTAGTATTGAGCAGTTTATTATCTTTTTTGATATAATATACTGATATGCCTAGAAGAATTCCATACAATATATTGTGCTCTATTCTTTCCTTTGGAAAATCGAAAAAGGAAATACATAAAAAACTCAAAATGCCGGATAACAGAATAATACAAGAAATATCTGCAAAATTGATTATCCGGTAAAAAAGTAAAAACAAAATACTCGTTGTGAATATTAATAAAATATTAAATCCAAGGATTCCATACTCAGATAGTATCCATAGAAAGTCATTATGTGGTCTTTGATAAGTGACGTTTAAGTCTTGAACAGGATATATGTCAGGTAAAGAGGGGCTTGGAAAATATATTTGCCAATTATTTGCTCCCACTCCAATCCATCTGTTTTTGTTGATAATATCGTAGGTATTTTTCCAGATATAAAACCTTTCTGACAAAGTGCCTAGATCGCTAATTTTATCTTGATTGTACGCTGTAGGTACATCTTTTTTGTAATTATTTAAATATTTTGGCAATACGAAGAGTAATGAAATATTGATTAATAATATAGTAACAATTATATAAAGAATCGTAGTCATATAATTTAATGACTTCATTTTTTTTCTTAATAGTAAAATCAATAAAATGGTTATAATAAATATAATATACGCAATCCAAACTGTTCTTGTTTGTAAAATAGCAATTAAAATTATTTGCAGGACAATTGAAAAAACAGAGACTAATTTCCATATTCTGTTTAATTGTAACAAACTGAAAAATGAAAATATCGAACAAAGAAAAATGAAGCTTGAATATAAGTTCTTATGCCCGCTTATACCGCTTATTTCATAAAGGTATTTATGTGAAATTTCTTTTAAATCTATTAACTGAAAGAAAACCTGAACAGCGGAAATAAAAAATAGTATTAAAATAGTTTTGAGAATAACATATAGGAAATATTTATCATAGTAATTCAATAGGTTATATGTAATCCAAAAGATCAAAAAATACAACACAAGTTTAGAAGTTTCTATTATTGAAAGGGA
>JBDRPR010000022.1:0-2929 GCA_043826845.1 Bacteroidota bacterium | reverse complement strand
TTAAAAGAATTACAAGAAACGGTAAAAATATTAGGAATAGTATTAAACTACAAGGAATTATCAAATGATGAAAGTGCCGGATTATTAAAAATAATTTCAGATTATGCATATGCATTAGATATTCTCGACAAGTATGATTACCAAACACTTGAAATAACTAATATAACAAAGGATTCAATATACCGATTAACATACAATGAGGCAATAAAACAGATTAAAAAAGCACAAAAAATATGTGGGAATAGTGAACTATTTGGTCGAGAGAAAGATAATTCATTCAAAAGCTCAATTTCTACGATTTATCAGACATTTGACGGAAAAGATTTATATCCCAGTATATAGGAGAAAGTGGCAAATTTACTTTATTTCATTACAAAAAATCATTCATTTGCAGATGGTAATAAAAGGATTGCTGCATTTATCTTTTTATATTTTCTTGAAAAAAATGGTTTACTTCTTGACCACTCAGGAAGAAAACGAATTCCTGATAATGCTTTAGTCGCACTTACTTTAATGATTGCAGTAAGTAAACCGGAAGAAAAAGGTACAATGATTAAAGTGATTGTAAATTTAATAAATAGAAATAATTAACACTCTCTAACCGTGCAGGCTACTCAGTCAGATAGAGAACCTCTCCCCGACATTCTGTACGGAACAGGCATTGCACCTCTGGAAAAATACACCTCTGTTTTGCTTTCTATAAAATTTATTTGTATTCTTATACCAAACCGCCAACAAGATGAATAAAATGAAATCTTTTGGCTGGTTTGGTTAATGCCGATGGCTAAAAAGTTTTATAACAAAAGCAAAGCGAGTTGTTTTAATTATCTTGTTAGCCAGTCGGTATTAGGCTCTCAGGTTAATAAAGTAGAATTGTAAAAAATTACCTGGAATTATTAAAACCAGATTTTCTATTCTTTAATCATTCTTTATTTTTAATTATCTAGGTGGTTTTTAAATCATTTGATATATTATCCTTATATTCAACCCATTCTGGGTTGGATTTCACTTTTATTATCAGCCCCTGACTACCTCTTTCGTTTCACTACAGACTTGTCAGGGGTTATTAATATTTGACTCCTTCGGAGTCAGCAATTTAAAAGCACCTAAATAGTTACCTTTATTTCAACAAACCAAGTCCTTCTTTAGCAGAACTGTCATTGGGTGAAAGAAGCAACACTTTATTAAAAAGGACTTTAGCTTCACGTGTGTTTCCCAACTGGTAATTACACCATGCAAACATGATTAATCCATCATAGTCGAAAGGATATAGATTTACCACGTTTTCAAGATATTCAAACGACTTTTTATAGTCTTTTCTTTCGTAATAAATTACACCCAATCTATAATTTACGACAGAGTTTTTAGGCTCAATTTTCAGAATTTCGTTGTAGTGTAAAATTACCTGATCCCAGTTTCCAGCTGCTGCAGCAGGATAAACAATCCCGAATTTTGCTTCAATTGAATACGGTTTCAGACTTATCGCTTTCTGATAATATGAAATTGAAACCGTAAAATGACCTGCCTCATAATTTAACCACCCCAATCTGATGTTGATTTCATAATTATCTTCAGAGTAAACTTTTTTAATCTCATCTATAGCTTTCCCATACTCTCCGCCCGATTCATAAGTATAACTTAATGTAAATGCCGATTGAATTTCAGTTGTTGTCTGGGCAACAGCAATTTGTGCGATTAAAATCAATAAAATTATTCCAAATTGTTTTTTTAAAAGTTCCATATTAATCCTCCTATTATTGTGTTTGTATAAAATGTTATGTTGTTAAGATTACTAAAATCAATATCATCTGTTTTATTGATATTTGAATAAATATGATCACCAAAATTTTCTATATTGATATATCTGATATATAGTTTCAAATGATTTTTAGCAAAAGAATAAATGATATTTGCTTCAAATTTCGACTTGATAGTATTCATGTTATTATATACTAATAAACCGTTTTTCTCCAGATAATTTTTAATATTTCCTGAAGTGTAGGAAGTTTCAACCCATGTATTTTTCAACAACTTAAATCCCAGTGATTGCTGCCATATCATTCTGTTTGTTGTATCATTTTCAATTATTCCGGTAAACTCAGTTGATCCGTAAATATTTAAGTTCCCAAACGGAAAATAATATAACGTGGCAGATCCCTGATATTGCTTATCCAGATTAATATTCCCTTTTGATAAAAATAAGTTCATTTTAAAATAAGAAAATTGTTTTAAATAACCTGCAAAAAGTACATAGTTGGCTTCTTTTACACTATTATTCTGCACGTTTCTTTTCCCTGTTCCTGTACCAATAATTGTTTGAGTATTACATAAAATCAAATGAGTACCAATTGAAAAATCACTTTTGGCAGAAAGATGAAAATTCAAATTCCCATAATACTGCTTTTGCGAAACAGATTGATTGTTTTCAACATAAGCAGGTGGAGGATTTAATCCACCTGAAGAAGTTGGTCTGGATTGAACAATTCCTCTTAACAATAAAAAAGTAAAGGCATGAGAATAATCAATTCTCTTCCATAACGTATGATTTAATGATATTGTCGTATTGATAAATCTATCAACTAGATTTCTCTTACTTCCTATTGGAAATGTTTCCAGATCAATCTCTTTTTGTTTATCAAAAGAATTATTGTTGTTTATGGCAAATTCAAAATTAAAGTTGTTCGCTACCGGAGCTTTATTTTTTATCTTAAGCTTTGCAATAAGGCTATCATTCAATTTTGCTTTCAGTAAATATGCTTCTTTTTTGTTGCCTGTGTTTATAAATGAATAATAAAGATATTCATAAGATGTTTCATCACCTGAGTTAAATCCCAATGCTTTTTTGAAGTGATCAACAGCCTTAAAATAATTTTTTCTCTCAAAATATGCCATTCCCAAACGAGCTCTTACATAATAATAATCAATATCC
>JBDRPR010000021.1:0-4019 GCA_043826845.1 Bacteroidota bacterium | reverse complement strand
AATCTACTGCTGCATTAGCTGAGTTAAAAGGGATTGCAAAGACAATTCCTAATCAAGCAATGCTGATTAATGCGATAGTTTTACAGGAAGCAAAAGACAGTTCCGAAATTGAGAATATTATTACTACCCAAGATGAGCTATACAAAGCATTGACAGTTAATAAATCTCATATTTCACCTGCGACCAAGGAAGTTGTAAATTATAGGAAAGCAATTTTTCAAGGATTTGACCTTGTTAAAAAACAAGGATTCTTGAAAGTGAATGATATTGTAAGCATTCAACAAGAATTGGTTGATAATACCGCTGGGATAAGAAGTACTCCCGGAACTGTATTAAAAAATGCGGCGACTGGAGAAATAGTTTATACGCCACCACAGGACAAAACAGAAATAATTGACTTGCTGACAAATTTTATTAACCACATTAACAAACAAGATGATTTGTCCCCATTGATAAACTTGGCTATATTACATTATCAGTTTGAGAGTATTCACCCTTTTTATGACGGAAACGGTAGAACAGGTCGGATTTTAAATATCTTGTACCTTATACTTAACGAATTAATTGATGTCCCGATTTTATATTTGAGTTCTCATATAATTACAAATAAAGCTGAATACTATCGTTTATTAAATCAAACTAATCGGACTGGAAAATGGGAAGAATGGATAATGTTTATGCTTAAAGCAGTCGAAAGTACTTCTAGAGGAACAATTGCAAAGATTACAAATATTAAACACCAGCTTGATTCGACAATACTAAAAGTTCAAGAAAAAGCACCAAAATTATACAGAAAAGAACTTGTTGAATTACTGTTTGAGCAACCGTATTCAAAAATTGAGTTTGTTGTAAATAAATTGGGTGTTGAGAGAAAGGCTGCTTCAAGATATCTAAAGGAGCTTGAGGATATTGGAATTGTTGAATCTCAGAAAATTGGGAGAGAGACTTTGTATATAAATAAAGAATTGATTGAAATACTGAAAAAATAATGCACGAAAGCCCAATCGAGTAAGCTGCCCCGCCAGTAAAGACTAGCGGGGAGAATCTCTCACCTCCAATGTACAACCTTAATATAAGGCTCTCAAAAAACGAAACCGAATATTATTTTCCTCAAACTTTTTTTTATCAGCTTATTATTTTACATTTGTTGAGTAACTACAATATTTTGGTTTATCAATCGTTAGCAACTAAAATAGAAAGAATGAAAGTAAGCATTATATTAATATTACTTTTTTTTATTGATTCAGCAAAATGCCAGATACCAATGATTGCTGTCGGTTTTGATTCTGATTCAACACTTTTTAAGACAGATAGTTCAAAAAACGGAAAGGAAATAGTTTATTATCCTAATTCCTCAAATATTTTAATAATTATTAGATATAAAAATGGTGAAATTGTTGGAAAATGTATAGTATATTATCCCAATGGCAATAAAGAAACAGTAACGGTAAACAAAAGAAATCAAGATAGAAATCCGATTAAAGAAGTCGGATATTATGAAAATGGAAATAAGAAATATTGTCAAAAATGGAAATTCAAAAAAGGAAAGGATTATTACAAACATATAGTATGGGATGAAGATGGTAAAAAACACAGAATAGGTAAAAAAAAATGGAATAGGTAGAAAAAAATGAACACTGAATAATGCTTGTAATATTTCTGTTGCTAATCGAGCAGATGACCTGTAAGTTCACCCACCGGAGCGCCTCTCAAAAAGCGAAACCGAATATTATTTTCTTTAAACTTTTTTTTATCAGCATGTTATTTTACATTTGTTGAGTGGAAATGAGGGAAGGTAAGATGTAGATGGGATATGGAGGTTGAATAATCGTTAGTCTCAATTATAAAGAACATGAAAGAAGACATCGAAATACAATTTTTAGACAAAATAGACTGCAACTTTCCATATCACGACAGACAAGAAGGCGTGCGGTTAATAGAGCAAGCAGCGACATTGTCTACAAACGCTCTCTTTTCAGTAATTGAGGAGTTGTGTCGAATTCCTGAATCAGAAAGATTGACAGTGTCGACCGAAACATTGCTTGACTTGCTGACTCTGGCTGCTAGCAAAATAAATCATCCATTAAAGGGAACTAATCCTAGAAACAGCGGACAAAATGATTCGCAGACAAGAACTTACGGTTGACGATGCAATTAAATATTTTGAGTTTCAGAAAAGATATATATGGTATTGTTCGTATAAGGTTAATCACAGGAAAATACACTTGTATAAAGATAATGATTTGATGGCAAGGGAAAAGACCGACTACTTGTCAAGAATAAAAACATATCCGGAAAAATTTAGTTATCAGGATTTTCTTGAACGGAAACATAAGTTTGGAACAATCGCAATAATCACTAATAAAATAGAAGCCAGTTCGGAACAGATATTCCAGGATTATAAAGTAAGAAATCAGGTTGAAACGATGATTGACGCAATGAAAAATACATTATTGGCCGACTCGTCATATATGCAAAATGAAGATGACTTTGGAGGGTGGATGTTTATTAACTTCATAGCCCTGCAGTTCTATTACAAAATTCGCAATCTACTTAGAGAAAAAAAACTGTTAAGCAAATACTCTACGAGCGACGTTTTTATGCATTTAAAAAGTGTAAGGAAGGCAAGAATAAACGGGCTGTGGACTACCTGCGAAATAAACGGTAAAACAAGCAAACTTATTCAAAAACTATCATTACAACCTATTACGCAAAACTTGGGCTGAGTTACGGTTTAAATTTTATGCGATGAAAAGTTTGTGTGAGATTAAAAATATTATTGACTTTTTTTAATACCCTATTTACTAACTGAAAAAGTGATGGTTGTTTAATCCCCTCCGTGCTGCCAGCATTTTCCATTGGGGCTGTAGGTTTTTCTGCTGCAACGGGTTCCTTTTTGGGTAATTGATGAGCATTGTACTGCCACAGCTCTTCTTTCCGGTAAAAGCTTTGTCATATCAACCTTGTTTTCCTGATTTTTATGGGTGTCACAATAACCACTGGTATTGGTTGTATATTTCCTACAACGGATTCCTTCATTGGTCACCCCTTTGCATTGCACCGGAGGAGCTCCGACGGAAGTGTCAATAATAATGTCAAAACTCCACTTACCTGTATTAGCTTTACTTTCCATATTGTTCTCAATGCTGTCGGGTAATGCCGGGAAAAAATCAATCCCGGTGATGTTCTCTAAAGAGTCAATGGTTGTTGCATATTCATAAAGTTGTTTGTTGCCTTTTTCATTTGGAAGTATCAAAGCTATTGCTTTAAATTTTTTATTATTTCGGTTAAGTATTACTTTGTAAAAATACGCAGGAACAGTCACTTTTCCTTCTCCTATTGTTTCATCCCGGGATGACAATATTCCCCCTGTTACAATATAAAGCGTATCATTTTCCATTGCCCAGATTCTTACCTGTTCTTCCAGCTTTGCCCATATTCCTCTGTTAAATTCCGGTGATTGAGGGCTCATATTGCTTAAATAAAAACTTTCAGACATTGCGGTTGTATTAAATTTCATGTCTGCTGCCGGAGTCAAATGTCCCCGGTCATAACCGCAGCCTTTATAATCTTCAAGTGAAGCCGAACCTGTTTTAATAAGAGTATCCGGTCTGAAATTTTCTGTTCTTTCTGCAACAGGATTTGAAAGATTGTTTCTGGTTAACTCATAAGCTACCCATTCTGCCTGTTTGTCATTTGCAGAATAGGATAAAGTGTAATATGAATGTTTTATTATCTGTCCGGTTGTTGATGCGGGTAAAAAATCAAATTTCTGGTTATAAGCATGAGAAGATATAAGGATAAAAATAAATAACAGAATATTCTTCATATTATAAAAAGCAATTTAAGCTGGAGGACAAAGATATAATTTACATTTTTCCGAATGCAATAAATAACTTGTAAAAAATTACAGTTGCAGCTTATTGTACATTTTATTCCGATTTTCATGTACCACGAAAAGTACCATTGGAAATTGTATTTTCTTGCTTTATTATAGCAGGCGGTATAAATAAAAAAAC
>JBDRPR010000020.1:0-3140 GCA_043826845.1 Bacteroidota bacterium | reverse complement strand
TTTTTTTTCAAAGATAATATTTTTAAACAGATAATATAAATGATTAAAATAAAATTCAGATTTTATTTATAAATTTGCAAAAACAACTCCTCAATCATGAATAAAATCTTTATTTTTCTATTGCTGATATTTGGAATAATCAAATTATCTAATTCTCAGTACGATAATATAATGTATTATTCTGTTGCAACACCAACAAAAATGAATGTTGTATATGTGGGAGTGGGCAATCCCATGAATATTATTGCAGCTGACATCCCTGCTGACAAAATGCATGTTTCAATTTCATCGGGGACAATTTCTTCTACAGGCCCGTACAACTATATAGTTAAACCAAATAAATCAGCAAACAGTATAATAATCAGCGTATCAGGAGAAATAGATGGAGTAACAAAATCTTTTGGTAGCCATAAATTCAGAGTGAAACATATACCTAATCCGACTGCTGAGATTGCAGGTATGAAAGGAGGGACGATTAACAAGAATCTATTAGCAGCGCAGAGTGGAATTATTGCAGCTTTAGATAATTTTGATTTCGATATAATGTTCACGATTGTTAGTTATACATTTTCATATACCGATAGTTTATATGTAAATTCCATTCAGATGAATGGGAATAAGTTTTCTCAGAAAATAATCGATGTGATAAAGAAAAGTGAAAAAGGGGATAAATTATATTTTGAAGATATAAAAGCTAAAGGACCGGATGGTGAAGTCAGACTATTGGGAAGTATTCGTTTTATAATAAACTAATTTTAAAAAATATTTACACTGTCATTAGATGATTTTCCTAATTATATATTCATTTACAAACCTTAGTTTATGAAAAATACATTGATTTTATTATTGTTGATTTATGGAATGGTTAATCTTTCGATGTCACAAGTGGATTCTACAAAATATATGTCTGTTGTATCTGCCACTAAAATGAATGTTGTTTATCTTGGGGTACCTAATCCATTTGATATTATGGCTACAGGAGTTTCTTTTGAAAAAATGAAGGTCACGATTTCACAGGGAACTATTACCTATGATAGTCCATACCATTACACAATATTTCCAGAAAGCACAGGGATTTTATCATTGGAAATTAATGCAGAAATTAACGGCGAATCAAAGGTTGTTGGTCGACATCAGTTCAGAGTAAAGCGGATTCCCGATCCGATTGCTACAATTGCTGGTATGACTGGAGGAATAATATTAAAGGATACTTTAGTTGCTCAAATAGGTATAAAAACTATAATCGAGAATTTTGATTTTGATGTTATTTTTCACGTTACTGAGTTTTCATTTATATATACAGACAGTATGAATAATGTTAATTCTATTGATGTTCATGGAGCAATGTTTACAAAAAATATTACAGATCAGATTTTAAAAAGTCAAAGAGGAGAAACTTTAATTTTTGAAAACATCAAAGCAAAAGGTGCGGATGGTGAAATCAGGTCTATTGGAAGAGTTAAGTTTACAATTTATTAAATGGAGTTCTACATAATACAAAAAGATGCTGATATGAAAAAAGATGGCAGCATAATGCTGTCGGAGTTATAGCAGTATGTGTAGGAGCAAGTGTTAAAACATTCAGAGGGAAGACAGCAACATACAAGTAGAATGGAAAATTTGGAGGGGGATTTTTAGATATGGTGATGATTTTTTTTTAATAAGTATTTTTATATTTACAATTTTTCTTAAAGTTTTTTTGTACATCGTCAGCAAAAGTTTTTCAAAAAGATATTAATTTATGGTTCGGTTCCATGCAAAAATATTTCATAAAAGTCATCGGTCATTATTTTTATACAATATATATATATGCTCATTATCAATATGTTCATATTTTTTAGAATTTAATCACATTAATTCAAAATAGAGGTAACTGAACCTTTTATGATGGGACGAGATATCAATTTGCATACCAGTAAATTTTCCAAAATAATAACACTCTGCATTAATTACTCGCATTTACTATTATATTTCTTCAATACAGCTTATCGCCTTCTTTATTGCATTTTGTAATCCAGAAGCATTTTTGCCTCCTGCAGTAGCAAAAAATGGCTGTCCGCCTCCACCTCCACTTATTTCTTTTGCTGCTTCTCTGATGATATTGCCTGCATGAAGTTTATATTTATTTACCAGACTGTCAGAAATCATCAGACTTATTGAAACTTTTTCATCCAGTTTAGTACCAATTATCAGGAAAAGATTGTCTATTTCATTTTTTAACTGAAATGCAATATCTTTTACAACCTGCTGATCATCAATTTCAAGCACATCACTGATCAGAGTTATTTCTCCTTTTTTCTCAGCCTTGCTTTTCAGTTCAGATTTCAGGTTTTTAACTTTTTCTTTCAGTAGCACCTCAATCTTTTTATTCAGATTTTCATTTTCAGCTATAAGATTTAATACACCTAGTATAGGATCAGGCACTTTTATCCTTTCCTTAATTTCGTTTAAAATTGATCTCTCAATATTTATAAATATTTCTGCTTTTTCTCCTGTAATTGCTTCAATTCGCCTTATTCCTACAGCTATCGAGCTTTCTGTTACAATTTTGAAAATTCCGATCTGACCAGTGGCTTTTACGTGTGTCCCTCCGCATAACTCAACGGAATCACCAAATTTTATTACCCTGACAATATCTCCGTATTTTTCACCAAACAAAGCCAGAGCTCCCATTTTCAGAGCATGATCCATAGGGATTGTACTGTGTTCTTCAAGAATAATATTTTCACGAATCATTTTATTTATTGTACTTTCAATTCTGAAAATGTCATCAGAACTCAATTTCTGGAAATGACTGAAATCAAATCTGAGATGATTGGAGTCAACGAGAGAACCTTTTTGCTCCACATGCTCGCCTAGTATTTTTCTTAACGCATGATGCAAAAGGTGAGTTGCTGAGTGATTGTTTGCAGTTGAAATTCGTTTTTCCCTATCCACAACTGCTTTGAATTTTGAATCTATATTTTGAGGCAGTTTATTTGTTATATGTAAGATCAGATTATTTTCTAATTTGGTATCAATAATTTCAACCTTTTCGTTTTCAGATTCAATATATCCGGTATCGCCCACTTGTCCACCTGATTCTGCATAAAAAGGAGTGAAATTGAATACCAGTTGATACTGATTTTTTCCTTTTAACT
>JBDRPR010000019.1:0-4880 GCA_043826845.1 Bacteroidota bacterium | reverse complement strand
TGACAGATATTGTAAAAATCTTACTCGGTTAAGTGATAAAATAAATTCAGCATTTTGGGAGGGGAGATGCAGTATTTCTCCAAATGGAAGGGAGTTGTATTTTTCTAGTTCACGCCCCTGTGGATACGGAGGAAAAGACCTTTATAAAGTCACTCAGAATGATTTAGGAAATTGGAATGAAGCAGTGAATCTAGGATCCTCAGTCAATACCAAATATGACGAAGACGCTCCTTTTATTCATCCAGATAATCAAACACTTTACTTCTCTTCTAATGGACACAATACTATCGGGGGATATGATATATTTAAATCGCATTTTAATTATGTTGATAACAAATGGAGTGATCCTCAAAATATGGGACACCCTATAAATACGACGGGGGATGATATAAACTTTGTATTATCAGCAGATGGAAAATTTGGTTATTTTGCATCTTCACAAAAAAGTAAATACGGAACTTATGATATATACAAACTGAACCTGAACCGGACAATTCCTTTAACTCTGGTCAAAGGTATAATTACTTCAGGAGATCCTCCAAAGCCTTTAAAAGCTAATATTAGAGTATTTGATGTTGAAAAAAATGAAAGAGTAAAATACATTTATAATCCTAATCCTGAATCTGGGAAGTATCTAATGATTTTTCCTCCAGGGAAAAATTACAATATGGTGATAGAAGCTGAAAATTTTTTACCACATATCCTTAATATTTATATTCCTGAGCAAAATTATTTTTACGAACTTTTTCAGGAAATTAATATGACACCGATTTCGCTTAATTCAATCGGAAAAGTAATTGGAGAAGAAATATCAGTTAAAAATCTTTTTTATGATATCTATAAAGCAGGATATTTGGATTCTGTATATACACCAGACGATACAACTATTAAAAAAGATTACACCAAGTTATTACAACTTATTGAGGAATTAATTGAAAAAACAGATTCTATCGGACTTGAGAAACTTGATAAGTATTCAAGAGGTGTAATAGATGAATCATCAGAAATCCGGTCTGTTGTGACAGACAAGAGTTATGCTGTCTTATTGAATAAAATTGAGATGGCAATTGAATTGTCTGATTCGATTTCTCTTGAAAAATTGAATGAACAAACTATATATGAAGACAATACAACCAAGCAGTATATGTATGGAATTGGGAATAGTACTGATAGTCTGGTAACATTAATTATTGGCAATGATACAATTATAACATTGGCCCCCTTGATTTTAAATGATAATATAAAGGGAAACGATTTACTGGATAGTAATATTTTAAAATCAGATATTTCTGGTGTAATAAACAAGGAGATAAAAAATTCCAACAAAAAGATGAGATCGTACAAACTGCAGTACGATGTTTATTTTGAAAGTAACAGCTACAAAGTCACCGAACAGTATTTTAGTAAACTTGATGATATCGTTGCATTGTTGATTAATAACAATGTTTTTGGTGTTGAAATAAATGGTTATTCTGATACAAGCGGAGACTCTGAAAATAATAAAAAACTTTCCGAACAAAGAGCAATGCAAATCGCGAAATATTTTAACAGTAAAAATATTAATACTGACAGATTGATTGTTTTTGGTTTTGGTGAAAATGATTTTTCTTTAGAAAATTCTGATAATGAAAAACAAAAAAACAGAAGAGTAGAAATATTGGTGTTTAGTATTATTGATAAAAATTAAATGCAGTTTATAAATAACATAAAATCAAAATTTCAGTTTAGGCTTATTTTAAGCTTTATTCTTATAATACCATTTTCAAATATTTATTCTCAGCATTATACTGAATATGAGGTAAAAGCAGGGTATATTTATAATTTCACAAAATTCATTAATTGGCCTGAACAGGCATTCGATTCAGATAATGAGAACTTTATTATTGGGATATATGGGAAAGATCCTTTTGGATTGATATTAAATATGGTGCTAAAAGGACAAAAATTGTTAGACAGGAACTGGACAATTAAATATTATTATGATGTCAGTGAAATAGACAAATGTCATATCCTTTTTGTTGCAAAGGCATCAAAATCTGAATTATTGGCGATATTTGAAAAATTAAAAAATAAACCAGTTTTGACTGTTGGAGATGAAATAGAAGAATTTTGCGAAAGAGGTGGTATGATTAATTTCACTGGTAAATTTGATAAGAAACGATTTGAGATAAATAACAATTCTGCTTTAAGGGTAAAACTGTCAATCAGTTTAAAACTACTGGTTCTGGCAAGAATAATTTCAGATAATGAAATTAAATTTTAAAGATATATCAATAAAATATAAGATAATTCTGATAATCTTGATTACCAGTACAATAATTATGGGAATTTGGAGCGTTGCTATATTTACTTACGATAAATCTGAATTCAAAACCAAAACACTTAAAGAACTTTCAATAATTGCAGATATTATTGGAGCTATAAATAGTGCGGCTATTCCCTTTAATAGCTATCAGGAGGCTGCTGAATTTCTTAATTCTTTACGATATAATAAAAATATTGTAGAAGCCTGTATTTTTGATGTTAAAGGAAAAATTTTCGCTTCATATATAAGAGATGGATACCGCTTAAGTGCTGAATCAGCTGAGTATTGCAAAAATGAAAATTCTATTGCAACTGATAATGCATTAATTGTGTGTAAACCTATTTTGCATAATGGTGAAGAGGTAGGTAGTATTTACCTGAATTCTGACTACGGTGAATATAATGAACGAGTGACCTCATTGTTGCTTTTTATTATTGGAATTTCAATTATTTTACTTGGATTTGCTTATTTAATAGCCAATCAGTTACAAAAAATAATATCTGTTCCTGTGGTACGTCTTGCTCAGATAATGACCTATGTTTCGAACGAAAGGGATTTTTCAAGGAGATTCGAGAGCAGTAATGTCAAAGATGAAATAGGGGATCTTATCCTTGGATTTAATGAAATGCTTGAACAGATTGAAAAAACCAATCTTGCTCTGGTACTTGCCAAGGATCAAGCTGAAAGCTCAGCGAAAATTAAAGAGGATTTTCTTGCAAATATGAGTCATGAAATAAGAACTCCTATGAACGCTATAGTGGGTATGTCAAATCTATTATCTCAGACACGACTAAACAGGGTACAGGAAGAATATATTGGTTATATAAAGGTTTCATCCGATAATTTATTGGTTTTAATAAATGATATTCTGGATTTTTCAAAAATTGAAGCAGGAAAGATAGATTTTGAATCAATGGAATTTGATTTATTTAAATTACTTAATGATACGATTAATCTGTTGAATATAAAAGCATCAGAAAAAAATCTTGAACTTAATATCGAAATTCATCCTGATACACCTCAATTTTTAATAGGAGATAAATTCAGATTAAATCAGGTGCTGATAAATTTAATAGGAAACGGTATTAAATTTACTCATCATGGAAGCGTTTCTCTTGAAGTCAGAATGATTGATCAGAGTGAAGATATTGTCGGCCTTCTATTTACAATTATAGACACTGGTATCGGAATTCCGAAAGAAAAACAAAGAACAATTTTTAATAGTTTTTCACAGGCATCAAGTGATATAACCCGAAAATATGGAGGAACCGGACTTGGGTTGACAATTTGCAAGCAAATTGTTGAATTACAGGGTGGAAAAATGTTCGTTTTCAGTAAAGAAAATGAGGGTAGCAATTTCTCATTTTCATTAAAATTCGGAAAAGCAAAAAAATCAGAAGATTCGAAAGCGACTGTTGTTGAATTACCTAAAGTTTATTTAGATTTAAAAAAAACCAAAAATTCGCATGTATTAATTGTTGAAGATAATGTCGTAAACCAGATATTAACAGAAAAAGTCCTGAAAAAATATAAATTCAAAGTTTCTATTGCCGCAAACGGAGAAATAGCATTGAAAATGCTTACTGAAAATGTATATGATATTGTTCTTATGGATATACAAATGCCTGTTTTAGATGGATTCTCTTTGACAAAGATTTTGCGTAAGGATAAATTAAATAAAAATTGCAATGTGCCGATTATTGCGTTGACCGCTTCAGTAATTAAAGGAGAGCGTGAAAAAGTAATTCTGGCCGGAATGAATGATTTTATCCCTAAACCTTTTAATGAGAACGATCTGATTATTAGAATTTCAAATCTTCTTCCTTATTTGATAGATAAAAATGATGATCAAATTATTGATAATTCATTACATAAACTCAAAGACAAGAACATTTTACTGGTTGAAGATGATAAAATAAACAGGGTGTTGGCTCAAAAAATACTTAGCTCAAAAAAAATTAAGGTAGAAATGGCAGAAAGTGGTAAAGAAGCGATTGCACTACTTCAGGCAAAACAATTTGATGTAATTCTTATGGATATTCAGATGCCTGGAATGAATGGTTATGAAACAACAAAATATATTCGTAACAATTTTGAGGGAGTTAAAAAAAATATTCCTATTATTGCAATTACAGGTGCAAGTATGGATATTGAAATCCAAAAATGTATGGATGCAGGTATGAACGACTGTATATCCAAACCATATAATGCTGATGAATTGTTTTTTAAAATAGTAAAATATATTTCGTAGTGGAAAAACCTGATCTTACATATTTGAATAGTATTACTTCAGGAGATAAAAAAAATCTTGTAGAAATTATTGAATTATTTTTTGATCAGGTTCCTGAAATACAGAATAATTTTAATATTGCACTTAATAGTCGAAATTTTGAAGAAATTTCTGCTATTGCGCATAAAGCAAAAAGTTCAGTAAATATTATTGGGCTAAAGCTTTTAGCCGAGAAGTTATATACTCTGGAAATTAATGCTAAAAAGGATAAAAATTTTATTGAATGCGAGAAGTATGTTTCTGATTTCAAATTAGTATCTAATCAGGCAGTGATACATTTAAAAG
>JBDRPR010000018.1:0-4313 GCA_043826845.1 Bacteroidota bacterium | reverse complement strand
AGCAAGAAAATAAAAAGCGACGAAGAACCATATTTTAACCAGTAAAAATTTAAATGAAACTCCTGGCATAGTGCTGGTTATGCTTGTAATAAAAACCCAGATCAAATACAAATAGATACAGATGGAAATTGGATGCAACAGTACCTTTTTATCAAATTTTCGTTCAAAAGAAATTTTAAAAATAAATATTAGCAGAACACCGAATAGTAAAGGTTCTGTAGGTAAATACATATCGAAACTTAAACCTGGGACTATTTCCTTCAGAGGAATTGAAAGTGGAGTTAAAAAAACAATAAACATCAACAATTTATCTAAGGAAAAAACGGCTAGAAATAACACGAGAATTCCAACTGGAATAAGACTGAAAAAATATAATTGTTTATATATAAAATACCCGTTTAATAAAATAAACAGAATAGAAAAAAAATAAACCCAGACTATGTTTTTCTTAATAACCAAGATGAATTATTGTTTGACCTTGTTTTTTCTGGCGCTTTCAATCAGCGAGACAATAATTATTGACATAAAAAGTGAGCCGATTGCACTTAGTAAAACGATAACCCAGCGAACAGGAAATGCTTTTTTATCAGAAACATAAGGCTTTGAAACCACATGACAATATGTAATATTCTTTTCATAATTACTGACATTGACTTCATACCAGTTTTTTAATTCAAAATATTTTTTTTGCGCATTCCATAATAATGAATCAAGTGTACGGTATTCCCCACCTTTCTCTTTCAAATTTTCAAGCAGTTTCGTCATTTCAGTACTATTACCCTGATATCTTGTTGCTTCTTGTGTCTGAATTTTGTAGTCAAGAATTCCAAAATCTTTTCTGATACTGTTTAATTTTACTGTTAAAGTGTCAATTTCTATTTGCTTCTTTTTCATATCATGAGTAGAAATTTCAACCACTTCGCCATATTTAAATTTAGAGAGTTCAGAAACTTTTTTGTTATAAAAAACAATCAGAGAATCAACAAGCGAACATGCAAATTTGGGATTTACATCCATAACAGAAATCTCGACTGATTCATATTCTGTTTTTCTGAATGAAACATTATCATCAAAGTAGCTATTTAGCAAGGTTTTAAAATAAGGATGCAAAGAGTCTAAACCATAATGTTTTGCTAAATTAAAACTTTTGTAAATATCTTCTCTGATTTCCTGAGATTGCAATATTTGCAGCAATTGCTCTGTTTCAGATTCGTCGCTTAGTGTAGATAAATTCACCGGATATATAATTCCAACTGACTTATATTTTGGTTTGATGAAAAACGGACTTGAGAAAATCGTTGCTGCAATCATTGAAATTACTACGATTATAATAATGTGATACTTCCATTTAGTTATCAGACCAAAAACACCTTTATTATTAAAATAACTTTCCATTATATCATAATTAATGTGGATTAACTTATCATCGAGTTTCGTAATATATTCATTTATATACTCTTTAAACTTTTTTTTTTAATATTATCAAAAATAATCATCAATAAAATGGTAAGAATAAAAGATGCCAATGTTGATATTGTGACAATCAACCATCTTATCGGATATGATTTTTTTTCAGCTACTTGTGCATTATTTACTACGAATTTGTGAGGTAAATCCTGCTCTAGATCAACCTTGGCTTCCCTATACTTTGATTCAAGAATACTGACTTTTTCTATCTCGTAAACAAGTAAATTTCGAAGATTTGAATAAATTCCTCCATATTCAGCTAGTAATTTCAACTTTTCTTCAATTTTTTTCGCACCGTCGATTCTTCCCTCAGCAATTGCTATTGCATATGCATCGTTAAAAACTTCAGATTGTGATTCATAGTCAAAAATTCCCATCCTTCTGATATCTAATAAAGAATCTTCAAGTACCGCAATATGCTCTTTAAGAGAGTTATATTCCGATTCAACAATTTTAAGTGCTTTGAAAGCTCTCTCTTTCTGCATTCTGTTCATGACAGTATCCAGATACTCTGCAATATCATTTGCAATCATTGCGGATATCTCAGGGTCTTTATCAAGAACTTCAATTTCAACTGACATGTACTCAGTTCGTGATATTGTAACATTGTCCTTATATTCTTTGATCAGAAGGGTTCGGGGATAATATGATTTAGGATCAATTTGATAATGTTCAGCCAGATTATATTTAATAATGATTTTTTCCCTGATTTCATCAGAATTTAAAACCTGAATCAATTGTTCAACTTCCTCCTCATCTCCAAATTTCAGAATATTTTTTTCTATCAAGTTGTTATTTAACAATTCCTGAGATATAGAAGTAGAATTGGCCGGAAAAACGATTACTGTTGATTCAAACTTCGATTCTATCAAAAATGAAATAATTCCGGAAACGATAATAGCAACAGCAACAATAATAATTATTGGTTTTCTTCTGTTAAATATGTAAGTAATCAGATTAGAAGAATCAAAATTGAAATCACTTTTATTATCCGGCATCCACTTTATTTTAACCCGCCAAAAATAAGAAAAATATCTTATTTACAAAATCATTAAAAAAAATACATAATGTCAACTCAATAAAATGAAATAAAATAAACGAATTCTTTTTTTACTTTTGCAATACATCATTTTAGAAAATATTGAACCGGAAATTTCTCACTAATCTTGCTCTTCTTATACTGCTTAATCTGCTGATCAAGCCATTCTGGATATTCGGAATTGAAGTAAGCGTACAAAATACGGTAGGTGCAGAAAATTATGGATTTTATTTCACTCTTTTTAACTTTTCTCTGATATTAAATATATTGTTGGATTTGGGAATAACAAATTTCAACAACCGGAATATAAGTCAGAACAATCATCTTCTTTCAAAACATTTTTCCAGCCTTATTGTTCTGAAATTTCTTTTTGCTATATCATACGGAATTATTTCTATTGCTGTAGCATTTCTTATTGGGTGGGGATGGTCTGAAATGAAACTTTTACTCATACTGATATTTAACCAGATTTTATCTTCATTTATTCTATATTTCAGATCGAATATCAGTGGGCTTCAATTTTTTCGTATTGATAGTATGATTTCTGTGCTTGACAGATTTTTAATGATTCTGATTTGCGGTTTATTATTATGGGGAAATATTACTAAACAGACTTTTCAGATTGAATGGTTCGTTTATGCCCAAACAGTTGCCTACGGGATAACTTTTATAATCGCATTTTTTATTGTTTATACAAAATGTGATTTTTTAAAACTGAATTATGACAGGACATTTTTTTTTGCTATCCTCAAGAAAAGTTTGCCTTTTGCATTATTGATACTATTAATGACATTTTATAACAGAGTTGATCCTATTATGCTGGAACGTTTGCTTCCTGACGGCCAGCTACAAGCTGGAATTTATGCACAGGGATACAGAATTCTGGATGCTGCCAATAATTTTGCATTTTTGTTCCCCACTCTCCTTTTACCTATGTTTTCTAAAATGCTTAAAAATAAAGAATCCGTTAATCAATTGCTGAAATTATCATTTCTTTTACTAATCGTTCCTGCAATGACTCTTTCAATCGGATGTTTGTTTTACAGTTATGACATCATGAACTTATTTTACCAGGAACATGCAGAAGTTTCCGCCCCTATTTTTATGTATATAATGATTGGTTTTGTTTCAATTTCGAGCACACATATTTTTGGCACTCTTCTGACTGCCAACGGTAATCTAAAGTTACTAAATCTGGTTTCAGGATCAGGCATGGTGGTAAATATTGTGCTAAATATAATTTTAATTCCAATTTTCGGAGCAAAAGGTGCTGCCATAACGAGTCTATGTACTCAAACATTTACTGCCTTAGTTCAAATTTTAATTGCCAGAAAAATATTTAATCTGTCAATTAATTACAAATTACTGTTTAGTTTTCTCGGGTTTGTCCTGATTTTACTATTAACAGGATATGTTACGACAAGGTATATTGATAACTGGTTAATCGGAATTAGTATTTATATATCAATAAGTATTCTTTTTGCAATATCCGTCAGGTTAATCAGCATCAGAAATTTAATAAATATAATCGTATCAAATAAAGATTAATCATTCACTTTGATAATATAATAATTTTTCTTTCCTTTCTGAATGAGTATATATTTATTATTTATCAGATAGCTAGAACCAATAATTGTATCCGGATTTGAAAACTTTTCTTTATTTATGCTTAATCCATTTCCGGCAATTAACCTGCGCAATTCACCTTTTGCGGAAAAAATCCTTGTATGTTCAACCAATAAATCTACGACATTAACTGATTGGTTTAAAACACTTTTATTAATTTCAAAAACAGGGACTCCCTCAA
>JBDRPR010000017.1:0-7131 GCA_043826845.1 Bacteroidota bacterium | reverse complement strand
GAGATACGGCAGCAGGAAGCAGCCAATCTTCTTTTCTCTACTGCTAATATAGAAAGAATGATGATTGTTGGATATTCTGGAGTTAATCAGGGTTTTATCGGTATGGGTAATAATTTTATTACACCCCGCTCAAAGTTACATCTTAATTCGTCTTCAAAACCTTCAGAATATATATATGCACAATGGACAAATTTCGTAACCGGTAATGCTACAGAAAATAATGGATTGAGAGTCGGTATTGACCAGGATGGCAATGCTCAACTCCGTCAGGAAGAAGAAAGTTTACCTATCCAGTTCTGGGCAAAAAATCCAAACAACATGCTTGAACGTATGAGGCTGATTTCGGGAACATACATGATAAACCAGATAATGACCACAAATATAACAAGAGCTGCAATCTGGGAAAACGGTATTTTCCCAACAGAACCTAATTCATTACCTCTTGCCTTGTTTCATATCGGAGGGCCTGAAGCTGTGAATATTTCCGGCCACCGTGACTGGATGGACAGAGGAACCTATTGTAATATTCCAGACGAGGAAGGTCCTAATATGGGCTTTAATATGTACACAGGATTGCAAACATATCTTGATCCAATAAATCATACTACCGTTGCCGATGCAATTATTAACTGGGGTAATTCTTCTTTAACCGATGCAAATACAAGGACATTGCGATTTGTTTATACAACAGACCAGACGGGTGGTACTACTTCAAGTTTGTATCAGGGGCTTGAAACTTCCAGATGGATATGTGACGGGAATGTCATAAAAATAGGTTTTGGTGGTGACCCATTATCAACTGTAAATGTTTATACAATGGGTGGAGGTTTTGAACCGGGAAATACCGTTGAGATAAATTCACCAGAGATAACCATCGGATCAGGGCCGACTTTTAGCGGTCTGAGATTTACGGATATGAATTCAACAGCTACACCCACTGTTATCACCGATAAAGTTTTATCTGTTGATGATAATGGCGATGTCATTTTGGTAACTGCAAGTGGTGGAGGTGGTTTTGGAGCAGCATGTGTAAGTCCTACCCCTTATGACCTACTCAGTAATTGGCGTGTGGGTTTAGGTGACAACAATTTGTATTTTGCTAATGGCATAAATGTAAATAATAGCTCAGTAAATAATGTAGTTATTGGAAAAGACTGTACATCTGCATTAGCAAAACTTGATGTTTTGCAAAGTTCTGCTTCCGGTGGTTCAGTGGGGCTTAATGTTTTAAATAATGATTATGGAACTGCAACGTCCAATGCCTTTGGTATTAAAAGTTTGATTGACGGGATTTCAACTGATGGGAATAATATAGGAGGATATTTTCAAGCAAAAGGAAATAAAAACAATGTTGCCGGAGAATTTTTCTCATATAATTTAGGACTTTTTTCTAATAGGAATTGGGCTATATGGGTTCCTAAAGATGGTGGAAAAGTTCAAATTGGCGCTCAATTATCCGATAATCCGCCATTTATATTAACTGTTTATGGTGAACCCGCCTGTACAGTACAAGCTTCATGGACAATGTACTCGGATTCATTATTAAAAACCAATATTTTACCATATCAGGATGGCCTTTACATTGTAAGACAAATAAACCCTGTTCTGTATGAATATAACGGTTTATTGGGCTTAGAACCTAATGTTGAACATGTAGGTATTATTGCACAACAATTAGCAAACATTGCTCCTTATATGGTAGATACTGTTAATGTTGTATTAGATACTTTAACCGGAGTTGAAACACCTGTATTAACTCTGAATTCAGATGCATTTTCATATATGAATATCAATGCCATCAAAGAACTTGATTCCGCAGTTACAATACTTCAGCAAACAGTACCACCCGAAAAACCAATTTTGGTACTTCCTGCCGATGGTTCTGCAGATATTCCTTTAACAGTTACCTTTAGCTGGGAAAAATCTGAACGGGCAACAAGTTATACACTGACAGTTACCAGCGGATTAAAACCAAATGTGGAAACAATATCTGTCAATACTACAGACACATTTGCAGTGGTCAGCCTTTCAAATTATTGCACTACTTACGGTTGGTGGGTTACTGCATATAATCAGGGAAGTGCAAGCTATGACTCTGACAGATGGCTGTTTACTACTGAAACACCTGACTTTCCCCCTGCACCTGCCCTTGATTCACCTGCTGATTATGCCATTGATCTGCCTCTGTCAAATACATTCTCATGGTATCATTCTGAAAATGCAGAAAAATATAATCTGTATATCAGTACAAACACTGCAGCAGGCGAAATTATGGTAACACAAGTAACTACCGAAGACACTTTTGCTGTTGCAAATGTTCCTGATTTTAATACAGCATATAAATGGTGGATAGTTGCTGAAAATTGTGGTGGTAAAAGTCCTGATTCGGAAAAGTTTAGATTTGTTACTTCAGCTCCACCACCTCCTCCGTTACCGCCGGTTCTTGCATCACCTGTCAACGGAGATTCGCTGTATCAGTTATCCCAGCCATTTTTCCGTTGGCACAGATCAGAAGGAGCAACCCAATACTCTGTTTATGTTTCGACTACTCCTGATGATATGGGTATTATTTATAACAACACTGTAGTTGATACTTTCAGTAATTTCGATCCATACATACAGGATACTACTTATTATTGGTGGGTAACGGCTTGTAACCAATATTCATGCGGTGATAATTCAGAAATGTGGAGTTTTGTCTATGCTTCTAAGGATACTAAAAAATCAGCAGATCCGATCTTATCAGACTCGCTTTATAAAACCAATGAAAGTCCGCTTACGGATGCATTATCAAAAGTCATTCAGTTGAACGGCGTTTATTTTTTCTGGGATACAGATCAATATCCCGAACTTAAAGATACGACAAGACAAATCGGTTTTATTGCACAGGAGGTTAATCCGGTAATTCCTGAGTTGGTAACAACAGATGCCGAAGGTGTACAATATGTTGATTACGGTCGTATGGTTCCTGTACTTACCGAAGCAATTAAAGAGATGAAAACCCAAAATGATGATCAGCAGGCACAAATTAATGCATTGCAAACTCAGCTGACACAAATCCAGGATGTACTTGCTCAATGCTGTTCAGGCACCAAATCAATGACAATTGAAAACACAGGAGATATGAATTCAAGTATTGAGATTACGCCTGATAACAGTTTCAATAAAAACACCGAATTATTGCAGAACAATCCCAATCCATTCAGCTACAAAACTACCTTTACATACAATCTTGGCACAGATGGTTTTACAGAACTTGAAATTCACGATCAGTATGGAACATTTATTACCGCATTGGTCAGCGAAAATCAGACAAATGGAAGATATTCAATTGTTTGGGATGCAGCCGGTGTATCTCCGGGAATCTATTATTACAGCCTGAAAGTAGATGGAATTGTACTGGTTAAAAAAGCTATTAAGATCAGATAGTTTTTAGAATCTTTTGCAAATGGAATAAATTTGTAAATCTTAAAGCAGGCAGTAGAAGAAAGTAGTGACTAGATTTCTACTGCCTGTTGCCACTACAAAGTATTTGAGTCAATATAAGAGTAAGTTGATTCAGGTACTTTGTTGTTTATAAATTACCCTCCAAACTGCTTCAAACCAACAGTATTGCAAAACCCTGGTAAATAGTTTCAGGTTGATTAATTTTTCGCTATTTTAGCAGATTTTAGTTACTTGAATAAATTAATTGTATTAATACTTATGTTTGAATATATTAAAGGCATTATCAAAGAATTAAAACCTACTTATTTAGTGTTGGATAATGGAAATATCGGTTACTTTATTGAAATTTCTATTAACACTTACACCTCGCTTAAAGAAGGAGATTCAATCCTTGTTTTTATTCATCAGATTATCAGGGAAGATGCAAATAAGTTGTACGGATTTATCAATAAAAAAGAGAGGGAAATTTTCAGATTACTAATATCTGTTTCAGGAATCGGACCTAATACGGCAAGGATGATGCTCTCTTCAATGATCCCCAATGAAATTGAACAGGCAATTGCTACGGGAAATGTAGCTCTATTGCAAAGCATTAAAGGAGTTGGAGCAAAAACTGCACAAAGAATTATTGTTGATCTCAGAGATAAAATCGGGAAAATTTCCGGTGCAGAAAATATTTTTATTGACGAAAACAATACATTAAAAAATGAAGCGTTATCTGCCTTAGTAATGTTGGGTTTTGTGAAAAATTCAGTTATGAAAGTTCTTGATAAATTATTTGCAGAAAATAAGTATCAAGCAGTTGAAGATGTTGTTAAAGAAGCACTAAAGCGTTTATAGATTTGAAAATTATACTTAAATATTTCTTTATTCTTGCTTTAATATCGGGATTAGTTTCAATCATTTGGAATACAAATGCTTCGATAAATCACAAGGGCAATTTTGAAGATTTAAGCTATCTGTTATTTAATCCGGATGAACCTGATAGTTTAATTTATCCATATAAAGAACCAAACGGATATCCGTTTTCAAATTCCGGTTCTCCTGGCTCACCATTATACCTTGAAGATCCGGCAAATATTACTCGTGAAATTGAATATGATCCTGAAACAGGAAATTATATTTTTAAAGAAAAAGTCGGAAGTTTGGATTATCGCAATCCCACGAATATGACTCTCGATGAATACAGGAAATATGATTTTGACCAGTCAGTCCGCAGCTACTGGAGACAAAGAGCAAGAGGAGAGAGTTTCTCGCATCAGGGATCATTAATACCAAAACTTCATGTTGGTGGTGAAGTTTTTGATAAAATATTCGGGAGTAATACTATAGACATACGTCCTCAGGGTTCAGCTGAACTGATTTTCGGATTAAATATATCAAAAACAGATAATCCTATACTTCCTGAAAAATTAAGAAGAACAACCACTTTTGATTTCCAGGAAAAGATTCAGATGAATGTAACCGGTCAGATCGGTGACAAACTAAAGCTCTCTACTAACTATAATACTGAAGCAACATTTGATTTCGAAAATAAAATGAATATTGGTTATGAAGGGAAAGAGGATGAAATTATTCAAAAAATCGAAGCAGGGGATGTTACTCTCCCTCTTACCGGTTCTCTGATTACAGGAAGCCAAAGCCTGTTCGGAATAAAAACAGAATTGAAGTTTGGTCGATTGACCATGTCAAATATTTTCTCTCAACAAAAAGGAAAATCTTCGGTTATTGAAGTTCAGGGTGGGGCTCAAACCAGTAAATACGAAATTTATGCCGATCAATATGAAGGGAATAAACACTTTTTTCTATCACAATATTTTTACAATAATTATGATGCCTCGTTGAAAAGTTTACCTGTAATCAATTCAGGAATAAATATAACCCGTATTGAAGTTTGGGTAACCAATAAAACCAATACGGTTGACAATGTCAGAAACATTGTGGCATTTATGGATCTTGCAGAATACGGAACAATTTATTCACAAGAAATTGATCCTTATTATGTCCCGGAAAACCCCAGACAATATCCATCAAATGACTTGAACAGTATAATAGATTTTTTTGACGATCCCGAAGTCAGAAGTATTGATCAGGTGTCAAATTATCTTGAATCACAAAATATAAGAAACGGTGTTGATTATGATAAAATTGAATCTGCAAGAATGTTATCACCATCAGAATATTTACTTAACACAAAACTTGGTTTTATTTCAATAAACTCTGCCCTGAACTCTGATGAAGTCCTTGCTGTTGCATATGAATATAATGTTGGAGGAAAAACCTACAGAGTCGGGGAATTTTCAAACGGAGGAGTTGCAGCACCAAATGCATTGATTTTAAAATTGTTAAAAGGAACATCTCTGACTCCAAAATATCCTACATGGAATCTGATGATGAAAAACGTTTATGCTATCGGTGCATATCAGATTAATCCTACTGAATTTTATCTGGATGTAATGTATCGCAATGATAAAACCGGTACTTCTGTAAATTATCTGACAGCAGGTGAAATAGACGGAAAAATTTTACTAAAAGTTCTTAATCTCGACAATCTGGATAATCAACTTAATCAAAATCCGGATGGTGTATTTGATTTTGTTGAAGGAGTAACGGTTAATTCATCTAACGGTCGTATATTTTTCCCTGTTCTTGAGCCTTTTGGCGAATATCTTGAAGAAAAAATCACAGGAGGAAATACTAATCTGCAAAGTCAGGCAAATCAGTTTGTATTTAAAGAATTGTATGATTCTACGCAAACGAAAGCAAGACAAATGGCTGAAAAAAACAAGTTTTTTATTTCAGGAACTTACCAGTCAAAATCCGGTTCAGATATTTCATTGAATGCACTAAATATTCCCCAGGGTTCTGTTAATGTTACTGCCGGAGGCATTAAACTTACTGAGAATGTTGATTATACAGTTGATTACAATTTAGGCAGAGTAAAAATCATCAATCAAGGACTGCTGGAATCAGGGACTCCTATCAAAATATCATTGGAAAGCAACTCGTTATTTAATATTCAAAGCAAAACCCTTTTAGGGACGCATCTTGATTATAAATTTTCAAATGATTTTAATATAGGTGCAACAATTTTAAATTTAACCGAAAGGCCATTAACTCAAAAAGTAAGCATTGGTGATGAACCGATTTCCAATACTATCTGGGGATTAAACAGCATGTATCGGACTGAAGCTCCTTTTTTAACCAAACTGATTGATAAACTGCCATTTCTCGAAACCAAAGAAATATCAACGATAGTTGTTGAATCTGAATTTGCACATTTAATTCCCGGTCATTCTAAAGCAATTGACAAAGCCGGAATAGCATACATTGATGATTTTGAAGGAAGTAAGACATCTATGGATATTAAATCAATTGGTGCCTGGATTTTAGCCAGTACACCTCAAAGGCAATCATCATTATTCCCTGAGACATCGTATAGCCCGGGACTTGATACTATTCTTGCCAGATCTTATGGTTTTAATCGTGCAAAAATATCATGGTATGTAATTGATCCATTATTTTTAAGAAATATTTCAACTACTCCCGATCATTTAAAAAACACACCTGAACAAAAGAGTCACTATGTAAGAGAGATTTTTGAGCAGGAAATATTTCCATTAAAAGAAAGTCCTCAAAACGTTCCGACCAATCTGGCAGTTCTTAACTTATCCTACTACCCTA
>JBDRPR010000016.1:0-2775 GCA_043826845.1 Bacteroidota bacterium | reverse complement strand
TATTTCACCGCTGTTTTTAGCGGTCTTTGCCGCGGCCGCCGTAAAGTTAGTTATAAACCGGGTAAAAAAAATATCAATTACACAAATTGAAAAATACTTCAAACTGATTGACGAAGATGATATCTGGAATTTAGGAAATATTTACAATCTTGACGTAATCAGATATTATGACTTAAAAGAGTATGACACCGAACTGAAACAAGAGGTTTTTAAAGGAACATCGGAATATAAAACAAAACTTGCTGATTTGAAAAATATTAAAAATGAATCTAATAACAACTTTTATTGCTTAACTCTTAATGATGGAAGCTATGATAATAAAAGAATGCTTACAGAGGGCGGTTCAGGGGGGAAATATCCTGTCGAATATGACGTAAAAAATGGAGGCTTTAATATAAATTTAGGAGCTTTTAATATGGCTATGGGCGGTTTGCCACAAGTGTATCGGGAAAGATTTGAAATGAAATCTATACCAATAAAAAAGATTCAGGCTTATAATGAGTATGGTCAACTATATGACGATTATTCTTTTTATCGTCAAATGGCATTCTTCCCGATGGATAAAAGCACAGGTTTAAAGTTTGAGGAAAACAGGGAGAATATAAAAGTAATAGCACTATTTACAATTGATAAAATAGATATAAGAAAGGTTTTGCGAATTTCATATTATGACTACTGGTATATTGCTTCAATATCCAAAGTCAGGATTATTGCATATAACAAACAAACAGACGAAATTTATTATGATAAAATCTATTAACGTATTAATACTATTACTTACAACATTCTCACTTATGAAAGCACAAGAAGAATCATTAGTACCTCACGACAAATATCAGTCATTTCAGCAAAAATTTGGTAGAATTCCAGCAAGCGATAAAAATGATATTCACAAAATAAAAAGCAGAATGCTGCAAGGAATTTATCGAGATATAAAAATTGAAGGTGTTTATTGCAATTATCTGTCTGATAGCAGTTGCTTTATCAACTTTATGAGAAATGAAAAATTACAGCATGACGCAGAAAAAGAATTGAAAGATATTATTGCAAGAGACCGCTTGACAGATAAAAAACGATTATGCAATAATTTGCTATCATCTCAACCATTAGCTTTTAATCTTTTTTTGCCTCTGAGATGGGACAATTATCAAATAGCTACTGTTACGTTTAAAAAATTGTATCCTGATTTGAATATCAAGAATATTACAGACATTAAATTGGAATTTGTTCCTGGGGATAATGAAAAAAACAGGTTAATAGTAATTGACAAATCTTGCTTTGATGTTTTTGTAGAATATATTACATTTTCAGGTCAAAAATCGTGTATTGGCATTGAGGTTAAATATACCGAGCCATTTTCAAACACAGATTTCAACAAAGCTCCATCCGACAAACGACAAAGATACATTGACGCAATTTCCGTTTATAGTGAACAGTTTTATTCGGAAAATACACAGAAATATTTAAGTGTAAAGTTTAATCAATTGTTTCGTAATCAGCTAATATCAGAAGAAGTAAAAAGTAAGACTGATTGTGAAAATTGTTTTCAAATTGTATTGTTTTCGTCAAATGATACTAAATGTATTGAAGCAGTCAATGAATTTAGTAGTATGTTGAAGATTGATAAATCATTCCAGACTCTGACAATTGAAGACTTTATAAAGGCAATAATCGAATGTGACAAAAAAAGTGAAGTATCAAAATTGTATCAGGAGATTTATAACAGGTATTGTGCTTATGAAAAACTTGAAAAATACTTACAGGACTGAATATCAACGTTGTACAACATCGTGTATAGTGCATTTGGCGGATAGTGCTAATTTTGAAGATGTTACATTTAGTAAACTTTGTAGCGGTTTGATAGTTTCGTGCTTCTAATCGCCAAACGACACCATACACGTAAACGTTGGCGGTAATTTTAAGAAACACTCACGATTATGAAAGATAAAAAATATAGAAAATCCCTTGAAAGCAATCAGATTGCCGTAACGCCAGTTTTTCATGATAGGGAATTTGTTTATGATGATAAATTGGTATTTGTTCTGATGCCGTTTGGAGAACCATGGTCGGACAGAATCTGGGAAGCAATTCAAAGAATTATAAAAGGAAAAGGATTAAGAGCTGAACGTGCTGATAATAGGCATGGCCCAGTTGTTACAGAAGATATTTGGAGAGGAATAATTGAAGCAAGAATAATCCTTGCCGATGTTACAGGCTGGAATCCCAATGTGTTTTATGAATTAGGAATTTCACATACAGTTGGTAAAGATGTCATTTTAATTACACAGCCAAGTGGTCGATTGCCTTTTGACACACAAGGTTACAGGCATATAATATACTCAGATAATCCAGCTGGAATAAAACTTTTAGAAAGTGAAATACCATTAAAAGTCGAGCATTATCTCACAAGAAAGCAAACTCAAAAACCCACGGATTTAAATAATAGACCTCCAAGTAAAAAAGAAATTGAAAATTCTTGGAATGCTATTACAAATAATTGGGAACCAATTTTACCGTCAATGGAAACAAAAGACCTGCGTTCAACAGCAGGGGCTTTGAAAAAGCGCATGAAACAATATGTTTATGTATTGTCGGAGCCTGAATCAAAGGAATTAGTTTTAGAAATTAAAAAGCATTGGCCTGACGACATGGATAAGAAGAAAAACATAAATGATGTACAATTAATTATCGAGAATATTACAACAATTTTAAATGAATGGAGAAATCGATACTCAACTAAACTAAGTAAATAAGATGAAGTTTACAGAAAAAAAG
>JBDRPR010000015.1:0-2048 GCA_043826845.1 Bacteroidota bacterium | reverse complement strand
TTTCAGACAAGATATTTTCCATAAAATTTAAATTGTACATACTTCACCTCCTACATAAGGGGCCGGATCGTAATTTTATAGCATATTGATAGTGATTTTGGGGTAGGGCGTGATGAAACAGGCCCGGTTTTTTACACACCCTGTCTTCTACGCATCCACTTCTCTCTAGAGGGGAATCCGCACTACCCTTCCCCGGGCGTATGCCATACGCGTCCACCGCAAAACCGAAACTATTTGACTTTATCTATATTTGTGCTATTATTAATAGAGGTTGATTATGTATAGAATTTTTTTATCATTAATCATATTTTTGTTTTCTTGTAATCTTTCTTATGCCGACTGGATAACGACTGCGGAGTTTTCAGAAGAGGTAGGTATTGATTCTCTAAATAGGTTCTTAGTTATCCCGGACATTGACACCAATCTTCAATTAGGTTATAAAATTATAAATCTTGGCGATATCAATTCTGATTCAATTTCTGATATTCTAATTCAGCGATGGGCTCCTTTCTTGGAAAGTAATACCACTTTCCTTTTTTATGGCGGCAGTCCACCTGATTCTGTTTTTGATATGGAATTGCAGGCAATGAGCGATAAAATTGAGAACGTAGGTGATATAAATGGTGATGGTTTTGATGATATTGGTCTCATTAGGTATATTTCTACTGGAAAAGCAAATATAGAATTTTATTTTGGCGGTGTTATTTTGGACGATATTCCCGATTTTATAATACCAAATATGTATACATTTATACCAAAAGCTAATGATTTAGATGGTGATGGTATTGTTGATTTACCCCTATCCAAAGAATTAAATGATAGCGGTAAAGTATTTATTTTTGAAATTGGGGCAAACCGGGATACGATACCTGAATATATTATTGCTGATACCTCAAGAGGATTTGGAAATAATTTGGCAACAGGAGATTTCAATGGGGACAGCTATCCCGATCTCGCAATATCAGCTTCATTAAATAGAGATTCCGCCTTTGTCAAATTCTATTGGGGTGGACCTGATTTTGATACCATCCCGGATTTCGAAATTTGGTATTTATTCGAGAATTTTGGAAGGTTTCTTTTGCCTATTGAGGATTTTAATAATGATGGATATGACGATATTTTTATAGCCGGACTTGATGACCAAAATCCTTATGGGGTATATTTCGGTGGACCTGATATTGATAATCAATTGGATATAATATTAAACACACATTATTCTGGAGGTGGATATCAAGGTTTTAGTGATGTTGCGTCGAATTGTGATGTTAATAATGATGGATATAATGATATTATAACAGGCTATTCGGTTGATATTACATTTCATCACGATTTGAAAGTGTTTTTGGGAGGACCCAATGCCGATTCCATCCCCGACATTTACTTGGAAAATACGCATATTCCTGGAGGACAAATTGATTTGGGAACAGAGGTTGCTTGTATCGGTGACTTCAATGGTGATGGTATTGATGATTTTGCGGCCCGTTCTCGAACGCAATCAGGATGTTGCTGGACAGGAGAGGTTAATCTTTTTGCCGGTTGGAATGCTACAACGGTTGATGTCGAAAATGGCTTTGATCCAATAGTACCGGATGAATATAATTTAAAACAAAATTACCCTAATCCGTTTAACCCTACCACAACGATAGAGTTTGAATTGACACGGAAATCGAATGTCGAATTGACCGTTTATGATATTTTGGGGCGGAAGGTAGCAAGCCTAATCAATCAGGCAATGCCTGTCGGTTCGCATAAGATCAAATGGGATGGACGGAATCAAAACGGCGACAATGTCGCGTCGGGGATTTACTTCTACAAAATCAGGACCGATCAATTTTCCGATACAAAGAAGATGGTGCTGGTGCGGTAAACGGTTTTCGCTAAAATTATTATAGGGGCAGACGCACGGCTCCTATTAGAACTTTCTTCTATTTGGAATACAATATTGATTAATTATGCAATCCTACTGTACGCCGAAGCGGGTTAGATACTCAATCGGTAAAATCGGAGTTTAATACGGGCAGATTAGAGCGGGACCACCTTTGTACAAG
>JBDRPR010000014.1:0-6166 GCA_043826845.1 Bacteroidota bacterium | reverse complement strand
TTTTTTTTCTTTTTTTTATAATTGATTATCAAATACATATATGTTTTTTGAAAAAATCAAGTAAAAATACATTTTTTTTATTTTTATTTTTTTACAATATTGCTTAAGAAAACTTTATAACTATAGAACCTTTTAAAGAGCTGTAAGATAATGATTAAAACTGTTGAAGAAGTTTGGAATAATTGCTTGGAGATTATCAGGGACAATGTACCCACTATCAGTTTCAGAACCTGGTTTGAACCTATAATACCATTGAAATTAGATAACAATGTATTAACTATACAGGTACCCAGTCCATTTTTTTACGAATATCTTGAAGAACAATATATCGACATACTAAGAAAAACATTGAGAAAAGTTTTAGGTGCAGATGTTAGACTTGAGTATAATGTAGTAATGGAAAATAATGCTTTCGCAAATTCAAAACCATATACTGTTAAAATTCCGGCTAATAACAAAGGCGAACTTAAAAATAAACCTGTAAGCATACCAATGATTGATGATAATACGATAAAAAATCCATTTATAATTCCGGGTATTAAAAAATTACATGTAGATCCACAATTAAATCCTGATTATTCTTTTGCCAATTTTATTGAAGGAGAATGCAACCGTTTAGCAAGATCTGCAAGTTATGCTGTTGCAAATAATCCGGGAGGAACTGCTTTTAATCCGTTGTTTATCTATGGCCCTAATGGCTTGGGAAAAACTCACCTTGCTCAGGCAATTGGTATTGAAACAAAAAATAAATTTCCTGAAAAAACTGTACTATATGTAAATGCGAATAAGTTTCAAACTCAATTTGTTGAAGCAATTAGAAACAATAACCGCAATGATTTTGTGCATTTTTATCAAATGATTGATATTTTAATTATTGATGATGTTCATGAATTTGCCGGTAAAGAAAAAACTCAGGATATATTTTTCCATATTTTTAATCATTTACACCAATCAGGAAAACAACTCATTTTAACTTCCGATAAACCTCCTGTCGAGCTTCAGGGATTAGAACAACGATTGCTGTCAAGATTTAAATGGGGACTTTCAGCTGATCTTCAAATCCCTGATTATGAAACTCGTATTGCAATACTTAAACAAAAAACATACAACGACGGTATTGAAATGCCTGATGAGGTCATAGAATATATTGCATCACATATTACTAATAATGTAAGAGAATTAGAAGGTGCACTTATTTCATTGCTCGCACAATCAACATTAAATAAAAAAGAAATTACTCTTGACCTTGCAAAACAAATGATTGACAAACTTGTAAAAAGCACTAAAAGAGAAATTTCTATCGATTATATTCAAAAAATTGTTTGTGATTATTTTTCAATGCCTGTTGATACACTCAGATCCAAAACCAGAAAAAGGGAAATTGTTCAGGCCCGACAAATTGCAATGTATTTTGCAAAAAATCTGACCAAATCATCACTGGCCGCAATTGGCTCTTTGATTGGAGGAAAAGATCACGCTACAGTTTTACATGCTTGTAAAACAGTAAACAATCTAATAGAAACTGATAAACGATTCAGGGTTTACATCGAGGAAATAGAGAAAAAATTAAAAATGTAATTTTTCGCATTGATAGGAATAGCAGGTTTTTAGCCTGCTATTTTTTTTTTAATATATGGTTTATTTAATTTTTAGTATAATAGCCTCAACATCAATTTTTGTGATTTTTAAAATCATTGAAAAATTGAAAATCAATACTTTTAGTGCAATATTGATAAATTACATTGTTGCAGCATCTCTTGGATTTATTCTGTACAAAAATCCTGTTAGTATTTCAGAAATTGTCAATCAACCCTGGTTTTTCTTTTCTTTTTTTATAGGTGCACTTTTTATACTTATGTTCTATTTAATTGCATTGTCATCCCAAAAAGTTGGAATATCTGTAACTACTGTTGCTAGTAAAATGTCAGTTATTATTCCAATTGCTTTTTCAATATTCTATTATAATGAGAATATTAATATTTTGAAAATCGTTGGAATTTGCATCGCAATCGTTGCTGTTTTTCTAACTATAATGAAGAAAAAACAAGACAAAAAACAAGTAAAATACTTCTTATTGCCAATGCTTCTTTTTATCGGCATGGGTATTGTTGATTCAACTGTAAAATTTTCTCAGGACAAATTTGCCCTTGATGACTCATCTTCACTTTTCAGTGCAGTTGTTTTTACAGTTTCAGGGATTATGTGCATAATAGTCAGTTTCTTTAATCTGAAAATTTTTAAAAATTATCTTCAACCAAAAGTATTGTTGATGGGAATAATCCTTGGAATAACAAATTTTGGAACTATCTATTTTATTATAAATGCATTAAATAGCAATATTTTCGATAGTTCAATTCTGTTCGGAATTAATAATATTGGAATTGTTGCAGCATCTGTAATAATTGGATTGCTTGGTTTTAAAGAGAAATTGTCAGGTATCAACTGGATCGGTATATTTTTATCTTTTGTTGCAATTTTAGCATTATCGTATGCCTGATATTATTGAAAGTTATAAAACAATTGCCTCTCCTTCAAAAGGTTTTTATAAAGACAAAAACAGCAAATTTCATTCATTCGCATTTAATGTAAATAATGAGCAAGAAATTAAAGAGTTTCATTTCAAAATAAAAAAAGAATATCACGATGCAAAACATCATTGTTTTGCATGGTGCTTAAATCCTGATAAATCAAAATGCAGGGTAAACGATGATGGCGAGCCTGGAAATTCAGCCGGTACTCCTATCCTTAATCAAATATATTCTTATGATTTAACAAACATTCTGATTATTGTTGTCAGATATTTCGGAGGAACAAAACTTGGAATACCTGGCCTTATCAATGCATATAAAAATTCTGCAGCTGATGCAATCAACAATTCAACAATAATTGTAAAAAGAATTGTACAAACATTCAATATATTATTTGATTATAAGAATGTTAACAAAATAATGCGAATTATTAGGGATTATAATATTGAAATATATAATCAAAAATTTGACAATATCTGTGAAATGAATATTGGAATTGAAATAAAACTTATAGATTCTGTAATATCCAAATTTGTACTAATTTCAGGAACTACGGTTGAACATTTAAATATTGACTAATGGAACTGCTAAAAAAACTAATTGAAATACCAGGACCTTCGGGAGAGGAAAAACAAATTAAAGATTTTATTTACAATTATGTAACTGAAAATAAAAAGCACTGGAAATATCAACCTGAAATTATTCATGGTGAAGAATATCAGGATTGTATAATGTTGAAATTCGGAAAACCACAATTGGCTATATTTGCTCACATGGATACAGTCGGGTTTCACGTAAAATATGGTAAAGAACTAATCAAAATCGGCGGACCTGCAATAATTCAGGGGACTGTTCTTGTCGGGACTGACAGTAAAGGCCCTGTTGAATGTAGCCTTATTGTTGATGAAGAGACAAAAAAACTGTATTACAAATTCAATCGGTTAATAGATCCAGGAACAAGCCTGATTTTTAAACCGGAATTTAAAGAAAAAAAAGAGTATATAGAATCCTGCTTTTTAGATGACAGGCTTGGTATTTGGGTATTGTTGAAATTGGCCGAGAATCTATCAGATGGATTATTGATATTTACTTGTTGGGAAGAGCACGGAGGTGGAAGTGTTTCATATCTTGCAAAAACTGCATATGAAAAATATAATATAAATAAAGCATTAATCGCTGACATAACCTGGGTAACAGAAGGAGTTCAAAAAGGAAAAGGAGTTGCAATTTCTCAAAGAGATAAATATATTCCCAGAAAATCTTTTTTTAATAAAATTACAGAAATAGCAAAAAGTCATAATGTTGATTTTCAAACAGAAGTTGAAGATGCTGGTGGTAGTGACGGAAGTGAAATACAAAGATCTCCTTATCCGATCGATTGGTGTTTTATCGGAGCACCTGAACTAAATAATCATTCTCCGAATGAGATTGTTTATAAGTCTGACATTGCAACAATGCTCAAACTATATGAAATTCTATCTCTTAAGTTGTAGAAAAATAATTAATAAATCTTTTTGGAGATTAGAAAAAATATACATTATACATACTACTTTTATTTCTCAGTCAAATGTAAAATCAATCAATAAATAATGAAACCTCCATGGATAAAGGTTCACAAACACAATAATATAATAATCAGAAACATGGAGGTTCCATCATACAACTGAAATAAATTATTTTATGATGAAAAACAAAAGTTTAATTTCAATTAATGATTATTCAAAAGAAGATTATCTGAGAATAATCGAATTAGGTGAAGAATTTGAAAAAAATCCGGTTCGAAATCTTTTAGAAGGGAAAGTCATTGCTTCCCTTTTTTTTGAGCCATCAACCAGGACAAGACTGAGTTTTGAAAGCGCAGTTAATAAACTTAGCGGTCGGATAATCGGATTTACAGACGCGGGATCAACAAGTGTTAAAAAAGGTGAATCATTAAAAGACACAATTAAAACTGTTGCAAAATACAGTGATTTGATTGTCATGCGTCATCCGATTGAAGGAAGTGCCAGATTTGCCAGCGAAGTTTCTGAAGTTCCCGTAATTAATGCAGGAGATGGTGCAAACCAACACCCTACGCAATGTTTACTCGATTTGTACTCAATTAAAAAAACCCAAAAAAAACTTGAAAATTTGAATTTGCTTCTCGTTGGTGATTTGAAATATGGAAGAACTGTTCATTCCTTACTGCAGGCAATGTCAAATTTTACTCCTACATTTCATTTCATTTCTCCTGAACAATTAAAGATGCCAAATGAATACAAATCATTTCTTGAGGAAAAAGGAATAAAATATTATGAACATGAAGATTTCACTGAATCAATTTCTGAGGCTGATATTGTTTATGTTACAAGAGTACAAAGAGAACGTTTCAGTGACCCTATGGAATATGAAAAAGTAAAAAACTCATATAATTTAAGAAACAGCATGCTTGCAAAAGCAAAACCAAATATGAAAGTTTTACACCCTCTCCCTCGTGTAAATGAAATTAACGAAGATGTTGACGATAACGAAAAAGCCTACTATTTTACTCAAGCCTTAAATGGTATTTTTACAAGACAAGCAATTATTACATCAATTTTAGGTATTAAATAATAATTTTATGGAAAAACGTGTTGAATTAAAAGTAAGTGCAATAAAAGACGGAACTGTTATTGATCATATTCCTGCCAAAAGTTTATTTAAAGTTATTTCAATTCTTGACCTTGAAAAAATTGATACACAGATTTCTTTCGGAACAAATTTCGAAAGTAAAAAACTTGGAAAAAAAGGAATTATTAAAATATCAAATAAATTTCCTGATACCAACGATTTGAACAAAATTTCGCTTATTGCACCTGAAGCAAAAATAAACATCATTAAAGATTACGAAGTAATTAAAAAAACGACTGTAGAAGTTCCTGATCATATACAAGGCATTGTGCGTTGCATGAACCCGAAATGTGTAACCAATAATGAAAATGTAAAGCAAAAATTCAGCGTGATTAAAAAGAGTAATCAAATTACCCTGAGATGTCATTACTGTGAAAAATACACCGATCAGGAGAATTTTGAGATAATTGAATAAATTCAAATTAATTATCTCTGCGGAAAGTTTTATCCCCACTGAGATATAGGCCAGGTTTTATTTCTGATAAAGTCATTTGCCAGTAAATTCGGTTTAACAGATTGGGAGTATCTACTTTATGAGGATATTCAATGATGTTAAAATGATAAAATCTGCCTATTTTAAGTTTATCATCCGTTGCCCGGGCTAATCCCTTAACTTTTGTAGTTCCTCCAGAATAACTGGTTTCTTCATATATTGCGTGACTGTCTTCACTTATAATAATATCAATATAAAAATCTGAACAATTCCATTCCCATGTTCCAATAAACTCAGGCCTTTCGTTTTCGACTTGTTTTTTACAAGACAAAATGCAAAGAAGGAAAAAAAATACACCTATGTTTTTTGTATAATTCATTAGATATCTTAAATTATAACATAATATATACTAATATGTACTTAAATTTTATACAAATGTAAAAATTATAAAGCAGTGAATTTGTATATATTCACAAAAAAAACTCCCCGTTTCCGGAGAGTTTTTATTCAATAATCAATGGTTTGGATTTACATCATTCCGCCCATTCCGCCACCC
>JBDRPR010000013.1:0-2463 GCA_043826845.1 Bacteroidota bacterium | reverse complement strand
TAAGCAATAAAAAAATTATAAATAATAGCTTAAATAATAATTGAATTAATACTTTTATGCTGAATACAGTCGTTTTATTTTATGTAAACTAATCAAACATCAAAATATATGAGGACATTAATCTTTTTATCAGGTTTATTGTTTCTGATGAGCATATCCTGTTATTCTCAGGAAACTGAATTTAAATATTCTGTAACTATTTTAGGAAAAAAAGGCAGTCCTTTATCAGGTATAAAAGTATGGATGCACAATAAAAATACTGGTGAAATTATTACAAAACAAACACCAGGAAACGGAAATGTAAACTTTACACTGGGTGCTGGTTTTTGGACTCTAAATCTTCCCGGAATGCCTGATTACAAAGAACTAGACGTTACTGAAGGACGATCTGATGCAGGGTCTGCAATGTTTTCATATGATAAGGAAAAAATTAAGGCCGAGAATGAAATTATAGTCAATCGAAATAAAATCAATTTTATAGAAGAAAATCAGAAAAATATTAAGATAACTTCACCTCAGATGGGTTTTTGTATCGCTAAAATTAAACTTGTTGATAATGAGAATCAACCTGTTGTTGGTTTGTCGGTTGTTTTAGTCAGTGTAAAACAGCAGAAAAAATACTTATCTGAAACAGATCAGACTGGCATAGCAAAATTTCATGTACCTATAGGAGAAACGTACGCAGTTGATGTTGATGGAATTAAAAATTTTGCTTTCACAGGAGATCTTTTTGCGACAGGAACGATGACGTTAGAGGAAAGTTATGTGAAAACCAGCATCAAAGAGACAATTAAAAATGATACAATTACACAGACTCTTGCTGATGATGTTAAACCCACCTCCGCAAGAGTTTTGTTAAATATTACAGTGAGTGACAAGTCTGGTAATGTTATTCCAGAAGAAAATATTTATTTGCAGCAGTTGGCAAGTAATTTTGTATATAAAACAAAAACTGATGATCAGGGAGTTGCAGTTTTCCTCCTTCCTAAAGGTGAAAAATATATGATACATTTTGATTATGAGAAAGATATTGATGTTGTAAATTTTTCTAAAATATATGGTAGAGGCAATTCGCAAATCAATCTGATATATTCACCTGATCCAAAATTACAATTTCCTGAACAATACATACCTAAACCTGAAGAATTGTTTTTGGAAGAATTTCAAAATTTTATGACTAATGCCTTGCCTGAACCGCAAAACAAAAAAGTTGAATTGTTTTTTAAGTGGGGAAATAAAGTAAATTCTGAGTCAAAAGAAGCAATCCTTGAAATTGGCATATCAGCAAAAAATACAAGTAGTTCTGAAAATTCTTCACCATTTGTTGACCTTGCATTTGTTATTGACAGGAGCGGGTCAATGGAAGGTTATGACAGAATTGAAGCTCTAAAGCAAACTATGATGACTTTTGTTGACAGATTGCGTCCTGACGATAATGTCTGCCTCGTTACTTTTAACAGCGATGCATTTATTGATATGCCGTTACAGAAAAGAGCAAGTGGAAAGGAATTGAAAAATCTGATTAATGAAATAGAGCCTGGTGGTTTTACAAATATATATAATGGCATGGTACTGGGTTATGAACAGTTGTTAAAAAGCAAAAATCCCGAAAGGATAAAACAATTGATATTGCTTACAGATGGCTACGGTGAAACTGAGCCAAAAATTGTTGTAGATAAATCAAAGGAATATAATGCAAAAGGGCTTGGAATATCAGCAATAGGAGTGGGGCTGGATTATAATTATGCACTTCTGAAATTGCTGACTGACGAGCAGGGAGGTCTGATCGAGCATGCAGGCGAATCAAAAGATATTTACAAAGCCTTTGAAAATCAATTTGCAAAAATGATATTTCCTGTTGCTAAGGAGGCAAAACTTGATATTATTTTTAATGATAAGATAAGATACAATCAATTATATGGAGCAAAACCCGAAACATCAGCAAAGTCAAAGGACAGAATCAGTATCAGACTTGATAACCTGTATTCAGGATATAACAAATTGATTATTGCTCAATTTGATCTTTTAAAGCCAGACCAGACAATAGAAAACGAACCTGTTGTTCTGGAATTATCATATATTGATCTGGAAACAAATAAATTAGTCAAAGAAGTTACTAAAGCGCATTTAGAATGGGAATCTTCTACCGGGAAAATGGCTCTGATTATTGATATGCAGCAGAAAAAATTATATGCAATTGCTGTTATGAATCAATCAATTAAAGTTATGGTTGATGCTTTTGTAATGAATGATATCCCAAAAGCAAAATATGCCATCGAAAGAGCAATGGAACAAGTAAAAGAATTATTTCCTCATGCTGAAGATAAAGACATTGAAAAACTTATCGGAACAATGGCAAATTATGCAAAAGCGATTGATAATACTATAAGAAAAAATCTGATAGAGGAAAATAAAAAATAATCTGACTTACAGAATATCAATGTATTGACTGTTGTCGTTACT
>JBDRPR010000012.1:0-19440 GCA_043826845.1 Bacteroidota bacterium | reverse complement strand
ATTAAAAATAATGAAAATTTATATTGGTTCCCTCCGACCAATAAAATCGATAGTTAACTACTGAGGAAATATAACTTTATATTTTACTTCTATTTTACCTTTGATGATGTTATTTAACCGGGATTTTAAAAGTCTTTTCTTTAAAGGATTCAGACGATCTACGAACATGGTTCCCTGTAAATGATCATATTCGTGTTGGATTACTCTTGCAGCAATTCCATTATATTCTTCATCATGAGGTTCAAAGTTTTCATCAAGATATTTGATTCTGATATCCGGTTTTCGTTTCACTTCTTCTCTGATTCCGGGCAAACTTAAACACCCCTCCTCAAAAAGCCATTCATCTCCTTCTTCTGTAATCATCTGAGGATTAATAAGAATTTTTTTTAAACCCATGAGCGTTTTATCGTCTTCTGCCAAGGCAGATGCGTCTATTACAATCAGTCTGACAGATTTTCCTATTTGTGGCGCAGCAAGACCAACACCGTCTGATTTATACATTGTATCATACATGTCCTTAATAAGTTGGTCTAATCCCTCATAGCCTTTGGTAATTGGTTCTGCAATTTTTCTTAATACAGGGTTTCCATATGTATAAACCGGTAATATCATTTCAAGTAATTTAAATAATTCTGTAATATTAATGTAGCACTTATTTTATCAATCATTTTTTTATCTCTACGCTGGCTTTTTTTAACACCACCGTCAATCATAGCCTGCATAGCAATTTTTGAGGTAAATCTTTCATCAGCTTTCTCAATAGCAATGTCAGGAAATGTTTTTTTTAGCTTTCTGATCAATCCAACCACATGTTGTGTCAGGTCAGTATTCTGATTGTTTAATTTTTTTGGGAATCCAACTACAATACACTCTATGCATTCAGATTTCAGATAATTAACAATATATTCAATAAGTATATCAGGATGAATTACGTCTAAGGAACTGGCAATAATTTTGAGAGGATCACTGATTGCCAATCCTGTTCTTTTCAAACCATAATCAATTGCTAAAATTCTTCCCACCCTTTGTTATTAAATTTATTTTGCAAAGATACAAAGTTCCATGAAATTATTAATCCTGTAATTGCAATGATATTTAGCCGAAAATGAATCAATAATATCAATCATGTTTAAGAAACATATCGAAAATTTGTAAAATCACAAGAATTCATAGTATTTTCGGTTTTGGTTTCAACTTAATTTTTTCATTTGAATAATGGGACGCAGAATTAAATTTAGTCTGATTTATCGCGATATGTGGCAATCTTCAGGAAAATATGTGCCGAGAGTTGATCAGCTGAAAAAAATAGCTCCTGTCATAATTGACATGGGATGCTTTGATAGAATTGAAACCAACGGAGGAGCATTTGAACAGGTAAATCTTTTATATGGTGAAAACCCAAATGTAGCCGTCAGAGAGTGGGTAAAACCATTTAATCAGGCAGGCATTCAATGTCATATGCTTGAACGTGCTCTTAACGGGATTAGAATGTATCCGGTTCCTGCAGATGTTCGAAAATTAATGTACAAAGTTAAAAAAGCTCAGGGTGTAGATATTGCTCGATCTTTTTGCGGATTAAATGATCACAGGAATCTTGAGCTTTCTATAAAATATGCTAAAGAAGCAGGCATGATTTCTCAGGGCACTCTAAGCATTACATATTCTGATATTCATACAGTTGATTATTTTGTTGGTGTTGTAGAAAAGATGGTTGAATACGGAACAGATGAAATTTGTCTTAAAGACATGGCAGGTGTTGGTCGTCCGCATTCTCTTGGTTTGCTGGTAAAAGAAATAAAAACAAAATTTCCTCATCTTATTGTTCAATATCATGGACATTCAGGACCGGGATTCTCTGTTGCCTCTATGATCGAAGTAGCAAAAGCAGGAGCGGACTATATTGATGTTGCTATAGAACCTCTTTCATGGGGGATGGTGCACCCTGATGTAATTACAATTCAGGCTATGCTCAAAGATGCAGGTTTTGAAGTTCCTGAGATAAATATGAAAGCATATATGAAAGCCCGGTCTTTAAATCAGGAATTTATAGACGATTTTCTGGGGTATTATATTGATCCGAAAAACAGATTTATGACATCACTTCTTGTTCAATCGGGTTTACCTGGAGGAATGATGGGCAGTTTGATGGCTGATTTGAAAGGAGTTCATCAGGGGATAAATGCAACTTTAAAAGCTGCAGAAAAAAATGAACTGAGTGTTGATGAACTACTGGTTCATCTTTTTGAAGAAGTTGCTTTCATCTGGCCAAAACTTGGATATCCTCCTTTGGTTACTCCATTTAGCCAGTATGTAAAAAATATTGCATTGTTGAATGTGATGAACCTTATGCAGGGAAAAGGAAGATTTGAGATGATTGACAGCAAATCATGGGATATGATTCTTGGAAAAGCCGGAACATTACCCGGACCTCTTGCCCCTGAAATTATTGAACTGGCAAAAAGCAAAAGTTACGAGTTTTACACTGGAGTTCCTCAGGATAATTATCCTGAGGAATTGGATATTTGGAGAAAACAAATGGATGACAATGGCTGGGAATATGGACAGGATGATGAAGAATTATTTGAACTGGCGATGCATGATCGTCAATATATTGATTATAGATCTGGAGTTGCAAAACAAAGATTTGTTGAAGAACTTGAAAAACTGAAAAGTGAGTCCGGACCATCTGCCTCCAAAATAATTGCTCAGAGGCCAATTGATAAATATGATGTTGTAGCTCCATGTGACGGAACATTGTATAAAAGTTGCAATTACTATATGGATGAAGAATATTTTTCAGTCGGAGACCTTGTGGAAACAGGTCAGCGAATTTGTTATATCGAATCAAATAACACTATTAGCGAAATTATTGCTCACACTCAGGGAGAAATAGTTGAAATGAATTTTGAACACGGGGATTATGTGAGAAAAGGAGATATTCTGGCAAAAATTAAGTAACATCTTTATTAACAACCTCTTTTTAATATCTTATCTTTCTATTTAATTTTAACACTCTCTTCATTGTGTATTTTTGATATTCAAATTACAGGGAATGAAGAAACAATATATTTTTATGCTTGCTTTTCAGTTGCTTTTTAACAGCAGTCCCTTGTTTGCACAGGGAAAAATAAGCAGAGAACAATATATAATGTCATATGGTGATTTGGCTGTAATAAACATGAACAGAAACGGTATTCCTGCTAGTATCACACTTGCACAGGGAATGCTGGAATCGGATAATGGAAACAGTCCGTTGGCACAAAAAGCTAATAATCATTTTGGTATAAAATGTCATTCTTCATGGACAGGTAAAACTTTTTATCAGGATGATGATGAGAAAAATGAATGTTTCAGAAAATATAAAAGTGTTTATGAGTCTTTTCAGGATCACGCAGATTTTTTAAAAAACAGCAAGAGATACTCTTTTCTATTTGATCTGGATGTAACTGATTATAAGGCATGGGCACATGGACTTAGAAAAGCAGGTTATGCTACCAACCCAAAATATCCTCAACTACTTATTAAAATCATTGAGGACAATAAACTTTCTGAGTATGATTTAAAAAGTAGCATAACCAAAGATAGTTTATTGGCAGAAAATAAAGATGTTAAAAAAGAACTGAAAGATAAGAAAGACAGTAAACATCTTGCTGATGAAGACAATAATACTGTAAATCCTTTTGGAAGAAAAGTTGAGATTAATAACCGGATTAAATATATAGTCGTAAAAAAAGATGACAGCGTTTCAAAAATTGCAGAGGAATTTCAGATGGTTCCATCATTAATCTACAAATATAATGAAATAGAAAAAAATAGCACTATCTCTAAAGGACAGATATTATACCTGCAACCCAAAAGAGCTAGTGCAGAATATGGAAAAGATTATCATATAGTTAAAAAAGACGAAGACTTACATAGTATTAGCCAGCTTTATGGTGTAAAAGCTAAAAAAATTCTGTTTAAAAATAATATTTCTACTTCTGGGGATATCAAAGCAGGAATGAAACTATGGTTAAGAAAAAGAAAACCTGTTGAGAAATAATAGTGATTTATTCTTTTCAATTTTTCCCCTATCTTTGTACAAAATATAAAACAAATAATTATGTGCGAAACATGCGGTTGCGGCGACGACAATTCAATCAGAATCAACAAACCGGGTGAAGATCATGAGCATGATCATCATCACGCTCACAGTCATCCTCATAATCATGGCGACGCTGAACATACACATGAGCATATACATGAACATTCAAATGAACATGAACATGATGATCAACAGAATCATACACATTCACACAACCATGATCATCCTCACAGTCACGATGGCAATCATATTCACAAAAAAGAAATTGTTCTTGAACAAAACATTTTGTATAAAAACAATATGCTTGCTGAAAGAAACAGGGGATTTTTTGAAGCAAAAAATATTTTTGCAATCAACTTTGTTAGTTCTCCTGGCTCCGGAAAAACCAGTCTGCTTGAAAGAACAATAAAGGAAATAGGTTCTGAATTATCATTTTATGTAATAGAAGGTGATCAGCAAACGATGAATGATGCAGAAAGAATTCGGAAAACAGGTGCTCCAGTCGTTCAGATAAACACAGGTAACGGTTGCCATCTGGATGCAGATATGGTGAATCGTGCAGTTAACAAGCTTGAAGTTAAACAAAATTCAATTCTGTTTATTGAAAATGTTGGGAATCTTGTTTGCCCTTCGATGTTCGATCTTGGTGAATCAAAAAGAGTGATTGTCATAAGTACTACCGAAGGAGAAGATAAGCCGGTTAAATATCCAAATATGTTTGAATCTTCTGATATATGTATTATTAATAAAACCGATCTTCTTCCATATCTTGATTTTGATATAAAAAAATGCAGAGAATATGCAATGAAAGTGAATCATCATCTGGAATTTATTGAATTATCTGTAAAAACCGGCGAAGGGATGGAACAATGGTATAGTTGGCTTAAAAATCAAATAAAATAAAAAATGAAGAAAGCAGAAATTCACACCGAAAAAGGAGTAATGAAAGTAAATTTTTACGAAAAAGAGGCTCCGGGAACTGTAGAAAATTTCATTAATCTGGCTAAAAAAGGTTTTTATAATGGCCTGACTTTTCATCGTGTAATTCCGGATTTTGTAATTCAGGGTGGATGTCCTGAAGGAAATGGAATGGGAGGCCCCGGATATACTATCAAATGCGAACTTAACGGAGATAATCAATATCATGACCGTGGAGTTCTGTCTATGGCTCATGCCGGCAGAAATACAGGCGGATCACAGTTTTTTATCTGTCACAGTCGTAACAATACTGCTCATTTAGACAGAAATCACACATGCTTCGGAAAAGTTTACGAAGGCCTCGAAGTTATTGATGCCATTTGCGAAGACGATGAAATCGAAAAGATTGTGATTATTGAGGAGTAGATAGATTAGATACTGATTGTACTGATATAATATCTTCTTGTGTTGTAATAATCAGTTTTAACCCATTTATGCCGGCACTCTTAAAACCAATGTTTTTTTCTAAATAAAATTACAATTATAAAGGATAATAATAAAGAAAAAATTATTATTGAAGGCATAGCCCATATTGAATTTTCAAGATAGTTTGGAACATTCATCCCAAAAACACTAGCAACCAAAGTTGGAATTATCAGAATTATCTAAATCAAAGTCAATTGTTTCATTACAACATTCAAATTATTTAAAATTACAGAAGTATAATCATACATCATTCCGCTTTGAATGTCTGAATAAGTTTGTGCCATTTCTACGGCCTGCTTATTTTCAATTTTCGCATCTTCAAGTATATATTCGTTCATTTCGGTTGTGATATTTTTTGATTTTTTAAGCTTTGCCAAAACAATTTTATTTTATTTAATTGAATTAATAAAATACACAAGACATTTCTCCATTTTCAATGGTTTATTCAATTCACTGTTTTTCATGGATTTCTCTAAATCCTTCTCAATTAACGATGTTTGATGATTGATTTGTTTCAGATATTATAAGTATGTACCACCAGAACGAAGAAACAATCTTAAAATAAAATTATATACATCTGTCATTTGATGGTATTTTTCTTTAAAAAGAGATGCTTGTTTAAAGGGAAATATTTCATTATCTTTATTACAAAGTGCTAAAGTGAAATTATCCGTGACAGATACTCCCAGAGGAATAGTGTAAAATGCTACTCCATTGTCCTTGTTTTCAATTGAAATACGCATAATTACCAGAGTCCAGGTGTCATCAAATTCAACACGAGGCCTTTCATCCGCATCTAATACATCTCGCATGATGTCAGCAGGTAATTGAAAATCACTTTTAATTCTCTCAATTTCTTCAGGTGTCGGCTGAATGACGTTTATCCAACAACCTTTTAACTACTTTGGGGATTTAAGTATATCCACAAAATGTTTCAAAAATTCTAATCATTTTTTTGTCTCCTTACAATTAATCTGTAAGAAGACAGAAGCCTCTTACAGACAGATTAGTGCATTTGCATACTGTGATAAGGTTCTTCGTCCATTAGTAATAAAAACTTTATTATTTAGTGTACAAAAAAATATATTTTCTATCTGATAAATCAAAATAGCTGTCATTATATTTAAAAATAACTTTATCTTTAATACAAATTATCAGATAAGGGTATTCCTTTTCATTAGTGTATTGTAACAAAATATCTGTATCAGTATAATTATTTGAATATGAAACCTCCATGAATAAAAATACGCAAACACAATAATGTAATAATCAGAAACATGGAGGTTTCATCATACAACTTAAATAAATTATTATATGATGAATAAAATCTACTTAATTGTTGTATTTCTTGTTTTCTGTAATTCGCTGTTTTCACAAATAGCATTGAATAGCAACAACTTTCCGTTTGCAGGAATGAATTATACAAGGGTTTATGCCGGTACAGATACAATTGGTCCTGTAGGTGCTGATAAATATTTTGATTTTTCTTCTGCTTTTATCGTGTTAAGTGATACCTTGGAATATATCGACGCAACAACAACACCTTTTTATAGCGATCATACCTCATCGGAAATGGCAATATATTTTAACGATGGCAACGGACAGCAGAGATATTATTACTATGCAAAAGACACAAATGCGTTTTGGGAAAACGGGTTGACTATAATTACGGATTTTGGCTCTGGCCTTGATACTGTTCATTCGACTTATTCTTCTGAATATGTGGACACACTGGTGTCCAACCAGTATGTATATGGACATACCGAAACTGAACATACTATTGCCACAGTATGGGTAAATGCTTATGTGAATGCAGATTTACACAAAGTAAAACATATAGAAGTTGATGCATGGGGTTCTATGGATACACCTTTCAATCATTTCGACGATATAATAAGAATTAAATATGAAGATTACAGGTATGATAGTATTTTTATTGTTGGTGTTTTAAATTCTGTCAATACTGATACTCTGTATTATTATCATTATTATGCTAAAGATATTCCATATCCGGTTATGATTGCACATACAGATAGTGTCGGCAACATGCAATATGTAGAGATTATAAAAGTTGTACCATTGATATTCGGCTGCACAGACACACTGGCAATAAATTACAATCCTTCTGCAAACAGTAATGACAGCTCTTGTATTTATTGCACAGCAATAAATTATACTGCTACTCCGGATACTTCTATTTGTCTCGGAGAATCTATTGTACTATCTGTATCGGGAGGAATTGACTGGAACTGGTCAACAGGCGACAATACTTCTTCTATAACTGTTTCACCTGATTCATCAGAGCAATACAGTGTTTATATAAGCAATCAACCGTTATGCTGGGAATTTGAGAACATTTATGTAAGAGTTGATAGACCAGTTATTGCTGATTTCTGGATAAATAACAGTACATTTTCAATTGACGATTCTATTCAGTTTATAAATTTATCTGAAGAAGCTTTATTTTATTATTGGGATTTTGATGACATAATTGATGGTACAAGTTATAATGAAAACCCGAGACATAAATATACAGATACGGGCAATAAAAATATTATGTTAATTTCTTCAAACATCTGCTATATAGACACAATCTATAAAACAATAACAATAACAAATATCAATGAAATAAAAACCTTAATAAGCAATCTGAGTGTTTATCCAAATCCCGGAAATAATAATTCAACAATTGAATATTCATTAAACGAATCAAAATCAAGTGAAATAAAGATTTTCGATATGTACGGAAAACTATATGCTTCAAGAAATTTATATGAATCCCAAAACAATCTTAAAATATATGAAATTGCAAACGACTTGCCTCCGGGAGTTTATATAATAAGTCTGAAAGCAGGGGATAAATTATCAAATGTTAGATGGATTAAACTGTAATTTATGAATAATTGCATAATAAAGAAATAATTATATGAAAATAATTTTACTCATTTCATTTTTAGCATTTTTATCTCGTACTTCTTTTTCACAAGTACTGATAAATGAAATATGCCCTTTGAACAGCACAATAATTTCAGACGAGGATGGAGAATTCAGCGATTGGATTGAGCTTTACAATAACTCTTCAAGTACAATGAATCTACTGGGGTACAGTATATCTGATGATCTGAATGATCCATACAAATGGGCTTTCCCTGGTATCAGTATTCTGCCTAATTCATTCATTACAGTTTTTGCTTCAGGAAAAGATAAAACCGAAATTATTGACCATTGGGAATCTGTAGTCCTGGCAAATGGTGTATGGAAATACATTATTCCTTCCTCTCATGTTGATTCTCTCTGGAATACTGTCGGTTTTAATGATTCAGGATGGCTTACCGGAACTGGCGGTATTGGATATGGCGATGGAGATGATGCAACTGTACTTTCTCCTCCTGTTACTTCTGTTTTTATAAGACAGGAATTCAATATTGTTGACACTTCATTACTTGCCGGAGCCAGTCTTAATATTGATTTCGATGATGGGTTTGTTGCTTATGTTAACGGAAATGAAATTGCAAGAGCAAATGTGGGAGTAACATACACTCCAACTCATTTCGATGAACTGGCGTACAATGAGCATGAGGCGCAATTATATCAAGGACAACCAATAACCGAATGGCTTTATAATGAACAAGATGTTAAAACAGTTATTACAAACGGAACAAATGTACTAGCTATACAGGTTCATAATGTTGATTCTTTTTCTTCCGATTTATCAATAATACCGTTTTTATCTTTTGGGATTAAAGATACTTCTCATCATTACAACACACCTCCTGCTTTTATCCAGACCGGCGTTTCACTTCTGCACACCAATTTCAAATTATCTAATTCTGGTGAAACAGTTTATCTGTCAAATAGTGTCGGAAACCTGATTGATTCTGTTTCATATACTGAAATTGGAATTGATAATTCGCTCGGTAAGTTTTTGGACGGACAAGCAAATATTGTGTACTTTGACATTCCAACTCCTAATTCTTCGAATAATAGTTCCAATACATTTACAGGTTACAATTCAGCACCGGTTATAATTTTGAACCCCGGTTTTTATACCGGAATCCAGGCAACATCGATCACAACTACTTCATCAGGAGCGACTACCAGATATACTGTTGACGGTAGTGAGCCTGTACCAGCCTCAGGAATTGCCGGAATTGTCACTATTGACAGCACTATGGTTGTCAGAGCCAGAAGTTTTGGAGCAGGAAAACTGCCCAGCGCTATTGAAACAAATTCTTTTTTCATTGATTACACTTCAAAGCTTTCTGTTGTTTCAATATGTACAAATCCTGATAATTTCTGGGACTGGAATACGGGAATATATGTAATGGGGCCAAATGCTGATACTGTTGTACCTTATTTTAACGCTAATTTCTGGCAGGATTGGGAAAGACCTGTCCATATTGAATTTTTCGAAAATACTGACAGTATTGGTTTTGAGCAGGATTTTGGAATAAAAATTCACGGCGGCTGGTCAAGATCAAACAAACTGAAATCTCTCAGAATTCTGGCAAAAGGGAAATACGGGAATTCATCTCTGAATTATAAATTATTTCCTGATAAAGAGATTTATGATTTTAAAAGTTTCATACTGAGAAATTCCGGCAATGAAACCAATGTGACGCATTTCAGAGATGCATTGATGCATAAAGCCGTTCAAAAAAAACACATATTGACATTCAGGATTATAAACCCTCAGTTGTGTTTATAAACGGGGAATATTTTGGCATTTTAAATTTACGTGAAAAAATCAGCGAAGATTATATCGCAGAAAATTATAATATTGATCCTGACGATGTTGACCTGCTTCAATTCAATGGCTACGTTATCGCCGGCGAAAACAGTCATTTTCTTCATATGGTTGAATTCATTGCGCTTAATGATATGGCCAATCAGACAAATTATGATTCTGCCACTACGATGCTTGATATAGAAAATTTCTGCGATTATTTTATTGCTGAAACATATTACGTAAACTGGGACTGGCCACAAAATAATGTTAAGTACTGGAGAGAAAGAAAACCCGGGGCAAGATGGCGATATATTCTTACCGATGTTGATATGGGTCTTGGATTGATGGGAACCGGATTTATGACTAACGATCTTCATAGGGTAATTGTACAAAGTGATAATTATCATTCAATAATGCTAAATAAACTTCTTAATAATCAAAAATTCAGAGAATATTTTATTAACCGTTATGCTGATCTGATAAACACTATCTTTCTCCCTGATAATCTTAAAGCTCTGGCATATTTATTCAAAGACTCCATTTACGAAGAAATGCCACAGCATATGCATCGCTGGAACGGCGATATGTACGCATGGGAAAATTTTAGTATTGATGGAACAATGATTTCTTTTATTGAGAACAGGGCAGCACCGGCACGAAATTATATTGAAGATGAATTTTCGCTTAATAAACAGGTAAATGTTACCTTGAATGTTTATCCACAGGGCGCTGGAAAAATACAAATAAGCACAATTATTCCGGACAGCTATCCCTGGTCCGGAATTTATTTCGATGGCGTACCTGTTGAGATAAAAGCATTACCTAATCCGGGTTACGAATTTGCTTTCTGGCAGTCACCAATCCTGATTCCTTCTCCCAACAACAATCAATCAGTTATGCTTAACATTGATACTAATGATGTATTTACGGCTTACTTTTTCGGACAACCGGATACCTGCAGAATTGCAATAAGTGAGATAAACTATAACTCAGCTGATACAACAGACTCAGGAGACTGGATAGAACTTTTTAATTACGGAAATGTAAATGTTGATATATCAAACTGGGTTTTTAAAGATGGTGAGGATGCTCACAATTTTGTTATACCTGAAAATACTATTCTGCCTAAAAACCAATATCTGGTTCTTTGTGCCGACTCACAAAAATTTGCAGGTATATATCCTTCTGTAACTAATTTTGCAGAATCTTTCAATTTCGGGTTAAGCAGCCAGGGAGAAAACCTGCGCCTGTTCGACAACAATATGCAGTTACACACATCGGTGCAATATCTAATCAGTAATCCATGGCCTGATGCTCCAAATGGATTGGGAAAAACTCTTGAACTGATTGATCCATACGGAAATCCGGACTTATACTCAAACTGGTTTGCAGGATGTTATGGCGGCTCGCCCGGAGGCCCTTTCATTGCTTGTAATAATCTTGTTGTAGAACTTCCGGTCGAAGAAACAGACTTCATTTGTTATCCAAATCCTTTTTATAACAGAACAAATATTGTTTTTTACCTCAATGAACCAAAGAATGTAAATATCACTATTTTCGATCAGCGAGGAAATATTGTAAAACATCTTGCCGACCAGACAATGACGGAAGGAAAACATGTAATTGAGTTTGATGCTTCAGGACTTAACAGTGGGGTATATTTCTGCCGCTATATAAGTAATGACCTTTCTGTCACAAAAATGCTGAGTGTTCTGAGGTAAAATTAGAAATAAAACCTACATAGAATTTGATTATCAATATGCCATATATATATATTCGGGATTATCTCATTTTTTCTTAATTTCGCCTCAAATATTATATCAAATCCCAATTTAGAATGGAATACAATTTCAGAAAGATAGAAGAGAAATGGCAGAAATTCTGGAAAGAAAACAATATTTACAAAGTAGATATTGATACAAATAAACCGAAATATTACGTACTCGATATGTTTCCATATCCTTCGGGTGCAGGTTTGCACGTAGGACATCCACTCGGATATATAGCCTCGGATATATATTCAAGATATAAAAGACTTACCGGTTTTAATGTTTTGCACCCTATGGGATTTGACGCATTTGGTCTGCCAGCAGAACAATATGCAGTTCAAACCGGTCAACATCCTGCTGTTACTACTGAACAAAATATTAAAAGATACCACGAACAATTAGACAAAATTGGATTTTCATACGATTGGTCGAGAGAAGTAAGAACTTGTGATCCTGATTATTATAAATGGACTCAATGGGCATTTATACAAATGTTCAGGCACTGGTATAACAACAGAACTCAAAAGGCTGAATCTATTGATGATCTAATTAAAGAATTTGAAAAAAACGGAAATGCAGGTATCGATGCTGCCTGCAATCCAACAGAAATATTTACGGAAAAAGACTGGAAATCAAAATCAGAAAAAGAAAAACAGGAACTATTGCTGAATTATCGCCTTGCATATCTTGCAGATACTTTGGTAAACTGGTGTCCCGAACTCAGATGTGTTCTCGCTAATGATGAGGTTGTAAACGGAGTTTCTGTAAGAGGAGGATATCCTGTTGAACAGCAAAAAATGAGACAATGGTCTCTCAGAATTTCTGCTTATGCTCAACGACTTCTGGATGATCTTGAGAAAATTGACTGGACAGAATCACTAAAAGAAATCCAAAGGAACTGGATTGGAAGATCTGAAGGAGCAGAACTGAAATTTAAAATAAAAAATTCCGATCAGAAAATTGAAGTATTTACGACACGCCCTGACACTATTTTCGGAGCTACATTTATGGTTCTGGCGCCTGAAAGCGAAATAGTGAAAGAGATTGCCACCTCTGATTATAAAAAGGAAGTTGAAAAATATATTGCTGAAACCAAAAAACGTACAGAACGTGAACGTATGGCAGATGCAAAAACAGTTTCAGGACAATTTACAGGTGCATTTGCAATAAATCCTTTTACAAAAAAGGAAATGATGATTTATATAGCAGACTATGTGCTTTCAGGTTACGGAACAGGTGCAATTATGGCTGTTCCGGGTCACGACAGCAGGGATTTCAGATTTGCAAGACATTTTAATTTGCCAATCATTCAGGTTGTTGCAGAAAAAGGGAAAGAACCTTCGGATACTGCTGATTGGGACGATGCCTATGAAGCGAAAGAAGGTATTATGATAAATTCGGATTTTATCAACGGAATGGATGTAAACAAAGCAATAACAGCCACTCTTGATAAAATAGAAAAGATGGGAATAGGAAAACGAAAAATCAATTTTAGGCTCCGTGATGCGATTTTCAGCCGTCAACGGTATTGGGGAGAACCTTTTCCTGTATATTATATGGACGGCATTCCCTGTGTAATGAACGATGATGAACTTCCTTTGGTATTACCTGCGGTTGATAAATATTTGCCAACGAATGATGGTTTACCGCCTTTGGGAAGGGCAGAAAACTGGCATACAAAAGAAGGATTCCCATATGAATACAATACAATGCCGGGCTTTGCCGGTTCATCTGCTTATTACTACCGTTACATGGATCCGAAAAATGACAAAATGCTGGTTTCCAAAGAAGCTGTCGAATACTGGCAGGATGTTGATTTATATATAGGCGGAACCGAACATGCCACCGGTCATCTGGTCTATGCCAGATTCTGGAATAAATTTTTGTTTGACCTCGGATACGTTGTAAAAGATGAGCCATTTAAAAAGCTGATCAATCAGGGAATGATACAGGGGGTTTCTGAAAAAGTTTTTGTCTATTCATCAAAACACGGAGGAGAGTCATTAACAAACACGATTCATTTATTCAATGAGTTTGGAAAGATTACTGATATATCAATAGATAAGCCCCGTAGAGTTTTAATTAGTGCTGATATTTATTCCAAATTTTTTCAAAACAGTCAGATATATGTATATAATCCAATTAACATTGATATTCAACACATAAAAGAGAAAGGGACTGATTCTTCTTATCTTGATATCAGTTCATTTCTTAAAGATGAAAAATATAGAGAATTTTCTGATGCTGTTTTTATTACAAATGATGGAGGGTTTTGGATTAAAAATCAATATTATAATTCTGGTGGTAATCTTATTAATAACAGCCTCAGTAGAAATTTCAAAACGAAATCAGAGATTGAAAAAATGTCCAAATCCAAATACAATGTGGTGAATCCGGATGACATTGTTGACAAATACGGAGCCGACACCCTGCGGATGTATGAAATGTTTCTGGGTCCGATAGAGCAGTCGAAGCCCTGGGATACAAACGGAATAGAAGGGGTGTATAAGTTTTTCAGAAAACTATGGCGTTTGTTTTACGATGAAAAGGGAACTCTTTTGCTCAGTGAGGATGAACCCACCAAAGACGAGCTGCGGATTTTGCACAAAACCATAAAGAAGATCAGGCAGGACATTGAGAATTTTTCGTTCAATACCTCTGTAAGCGCTTTTATGATCTGCGTGAATGAATTGACAGAACAAAAATGTCATAAAAGAGAAATCTTAAAACCATTGGTTATTACGCTTTCTCCTTTTGCACCTCATATTGCAGAAGAGTTGTGGGAAATACTCGGCGAAAAAGAAAGTGTTATTAACGCTTCATTTCCTGATTTTAATGAATCATTTCTGGAAGTAAGTTCGTTCAATTACCCGGTTTCGTTCAACGGGAAAGTCAGATTTTTTATTGATCTGCCAATAGAAATAACAAAAGAAGAAGCAGAAAAAACCGTAATTAGCGACAACAGAACTCAACAGTATCTTGAAGGAAAAACTCTGAAAAAAACAATTTTTGTCCCCCGAAAAATCATCAATATTGTGATATGATTTTCATTTACAGGACAAGATTAATTTACATGATTCGAAATATAAATAGTTTGGTTATTGACAAATAATGTGTGTTTAATATTCTCTTTCTTTGTGACATCTTTGTGACTTGGTGTCTTAGTGGCATTTTCTATGTTTTTATGCTACCAAGACTCAAAGACACTAAAACTTCACTAAGTCATTTTACATATTATTGATTTACAGGATTCGAAATATAAATAGTTTGGTTATTGACAAATAATGGGTATTTAATATTCTATTTCTTTGTGACATCTTTGTGACTTGGTGTCTTAGTGGCATTTTCTATGTTTTTATGCTACCAAGACTCAAAGACACTAAAACCTCACTAAGTCATTTTACATATTATTGATTTACAGTATTGATTAAATCGATTTCAAGTAATACATCAAATTATGAATATTTTTTAATAAAATTGTGACTGTTTCTGACTACTTTATTGCCAGCAACCATTAACTGAGTATTAATATTGATTAACAGTAATAAACAAAAACTGCCATGAATACGAAAGAATTGCTGAATATCTCAATAGATAATTGTTTTAATGGTTTAGAAATTCATTATTGTTTGAATTCTGTAGAAGAGCGAATTATAAATAAGCAAACCGAAAAAGTTTTCAGGCACAAGGAAGAACTTGAAGAGTGTATTCTTCATGATTTCAATTTCAACAAGTTAAAAAAGACACTTTCTTCGTTATCACCATATCAGTATCAGCCATATACACTGTACAGGATAATCAGCAATCAGACAAATAATTATATGATTACTGTGTTTTATGCAGATGTAACCTCGGTAAATCATGCAAAAGTGAATGTGCCTGATATAAATGAAAATATTACCCGAATGAAAGACTGTGAAAAAGGATTTCTTTTTCAGTCAGATAATAAAAACGGTTGTACATCAATTGTTATCAGAAGTGTAAATTCGGCAAAAAACACAGTGATTAACAACGTGATAGAAACTTTTCAAAAACATCTGATTTTTCCGTCATATATGGAGCTTTGGTACATTAAAAGCCGTGATAAAAAAGTCAAATCGCTGTATATAATCGAATGTAATATAGAAGGAGTTTTGTCTTCAGGTGAAATTCTGTCTTTGCAAAATGATTTCGAACGCTATTTGCATCATTATATCAAACCGATGAGTATTTTCGACATCGTTGGTCCTTCAATGGTTGGCCCTTCGAGTTCGCATACTGCTGGAGCAAACAAAATAGGTCAGATTGCAAGAAATATAATCATTGCAAGAGCTACAGCAGAGAAACTGCCTGTCAAATCAATTGAGGTCAGATTGCTCGCATCATTCCGTGATACAGGTCCGGGTCACTACACACCTTCAGCCATCGGAGGAGGATTATGGGGGCTGGCACCTGATCATCCACAGATGCTCCAGCATGGTGACCCTGCATTTTTAAGTGAACATGGTATTGATTTCGGTGATTTTAAATCTTCCTTTTCAGGATATAAAAAAGGATTAAAGGAAGAAGAGCTGAAATATAAAAATGAAAATAATAATAATATTGCAGAGATTCTTGTCCATTCTGATTCCGGAAAATATACTATTACCGGATTTTCGATTGGAGGAGGAAATGTAGAAGTCAGATATATGGACAATCGTCTTGATACTCCTTTATCAGGAAAAGAAGAGTTCTATTTTCATAAAGGAAATATTATCAGGCCATCTGAAGCAAAAAAAGTTGATAATCCTATATTAATCCCTACGATTATTAATATTTCAAAACAGGCTAAAAATCGTTATTTCATTCCATTCAACTCTTTCGAAGAACTTAGCGATTATCTTGCAGAATCAAAGAAAAAACTGATTGATGTTGTTTTTGAAGTTGAAAATAATTTACAGGGGACCAACTCTGAAGAAACATTAATAAAAGTTGCCGAATACTGGAGAATCATGAAAGCTTCAGTAAAGAAAGGGATTAAAAGCAAAGAATTATCTTTATTAAAACTGACAGGAAAAGATGCCTATAAGATCAATAAATTCGTGAAAAAGAACCCTTTGTTTGACAATATATATGGAAGAGCAGCTGCCTATGCAGTAGCTGTAAATGAAGTCAATGCCAAATGCGGAGTAATTGTTGCCTGCCCGACTGCTGGTTCATGCGGAATATTGCCAGGAGTTATTCAAGCGTATTCAGAAATTGAAAAACCCGAAAGGAAGAGAATTCTTGAATCCATACTGGTTTCTGGTTTTCTTGGGATGATATTGTTTAATGATGTGACGACTGCCGGCGCAGATTATGGTTGTCAGGCTGAAGTTGGTGTAGGTGCAGCCATGGCAGCTGCCGCTCTTACTTACCTTGAAAAAGGAAGTTCACAAGAAATAATTCAGGGTTTTATTCTTGCCATTAAAAATTCTCTTGGATTAATTTGTGATCCTGTAGCAGGTTTGGTCGAGGTTCCATGTGTTAAAAGAAACGGAGTTTTTGCTTCTCTGGCAATAAGCGCTTCATTGATGGCTCTGAGCGGTGTAAAATCTTTTATTTCTCCCGATGAGGTAGTTCTTACTATGAAAGAAGTTGGAGAAAAGTTGCATCACGATTTTAAAGAAACTGCAGGTGGAGGATTGGCAAAAACCCGCGACGGAAAAGCTGTCGATAGAGCATTTGAATCGGAAGTCAAAAGATTTTTTGGAGAAAAATAGAAATAAAGCAAATCCAGTATTTTAAAACGAAAAATCATATTTATCTAGATCCAGAATGCAGTTTTTCAATAATTCAACCGATGAGATTACATCTTCTTTATGAACACTTTCAATTACCTGATGAATATGTCTTGTAGGAATTGAAACTGCCCCTGCAATAGATCCGCTTTTTGTCATACGCTGAATGTTTGCAGTATCTGTTCCTCCGGCAGGAAGTATTTCGGGTTGCCATTTTATTTTATGTTTATCGGCAGTAGATTTCATAAATTCAACCATGCGATAATCGGTTATTGCCGAAGAATCCATTATTTTAATTGCAGTTCCAAATCCGAGTTTTGTGACATTTTCGTGAGGACTGGAGCCAGGAACATCAAATGCAATGGTTGTGTCAATGGCAAAGCCGAAATCGGGTTGAATTTCCTGTGTTGCAACTTGCGCTCCGCGTATTCCTACTTCTTCCTGAACTGTGAAAACTGCATATAAATTATATGGTAGAGTTTTATTCTTTAATTCTCGGAGTGCTTCAATAAGAACATAAACAGAGATTCTGTTATCAAGTGATTTCCCATTAATACAATCTCCCATTTCTATCAATTCTCTCTCTCTTGTCACCGGGTCACCAATCTTAATATATTTTTCAACTTCTTCTTTTTTCATACCAAGATCAATAAAGAAATCGGTAAGTTCGACAGATTTTTTTCTTTCATCAGGTTTCATTAAATGTATAGGTTTTGAACCCATAACACCAATAAGATTTTTTTTACCATGAACAATAACACGCTGTGCAGTAAGTGTTTTTGGATCAAACCCACCAAGTGGATGAAATCTCAAAAAACCGTTGTCATCAATATGATGAACGATAAACCCAATTTCGTCCATATGGGCGGCAATCATAACTTTTTTGTTTTTCTTACCTTTTCTGAATGCAGTGATATTTCCCATATTATCTAATGATATACTATCACAGTAAGGGGTTACTTCCTGAATAACTAATTTTCTTATCTCTTTTTCAAAACCTGAAACACCGGGAGTTTCACTTATTTTCTTTAATAATTCGAAATTTACTTTTTTCATTACTTTAAATATTTGGTTACTTCCCATTTACGAAATAAATCATTTTCATCAGAACAGAAAACGGGTGAGTGTTTTTTGTTTTAAGTTTTTATTTGGTATGTGAAAAACCATGCTGATGTCCTGCAATGTTTTTATCTGAGAAACAATTTCTTCAACGCCTGTTTGATCTGTGTCTCCAGAAATCTTAAAAATAAAATCTGCGTTTTTATATTCTTCAATCAACAGTCCGTCCGAGCACTTATTCGAAAATAATGCAAATTGTTTTATTTCGTCTTCATTTTCATAAAAATAAAATGAAAACACAAGATTTAATGGATGTTTCTCTGATTCAATTTCAAGCGAATCATGTTTGACAAGATCAAGTTTCAGTAGCTGGTTTAGTTTCCATGAAAGTTTATAATCGTTATCAGTGCATACAATACCCACTAAAAAAAAATCAAAATTCAAATTATTATCAATTTTAATTTTTACAGGTTTCATAATGTTGGTTTTCATCTACAAGATTAGTAATAAAAAGAAAATCATCAAAATTAATTTGATAACTTTTCACCGATAAGAGATAATGCATTTTTTGAAGCTTCTTTTTCCGCTTCTTTTTTTGTATTTCCTTCACCAAAACCAAGTATAGAGTCGCCATCCTTGATCTCACAGGAAAACAGA
>JBDRPR010000011.1:0-27998 GCA_043826845.1 Bacteroidota bacterium | reverse complement strand
TTTAGAAAAATTGAAAAAAATGCAAAAATTTTAGGGCATTTTTATCAGGAACCGGATATACAGGATATTTCAGATTATTTAGGTGATAGTTTATATTTAGCTCAAATTGGTGAAAAAATTGATTGTAAAATAATAATTGTTGCAGGTGTACATTTTATGGCAGAAACTGCAAAAATGCTTTCACCTGATAAAAAAATATTATTACCTGATATAAATGCTGGATGTTCACTTGCAGATTCTATTACTGCTTCAGAATTTAAAATTTTCAAAAAAAATTATCCTGATCATATTGTTGTTTCATACGTAAATACAACTGCTGAAATTAAAGCTATGACCGATATATGTTGTACTTCATCAAATGCAGTTGAAATAGTTAATAGTTTACCTGAAAATAAAAAAATTATTTTTACACCTGACAGAAATTTAGGAAATTATATAAATAAAATTACTGGAAGAAATATGATAATTTGGAATGGAGCATGTCATGTTCATGAAGAATTTTCTTTAGAATCAATAATTAAACTTAAAAAAGAGAATCCTAGTGCAAAAATTATTGCTCATCCGGAATGTAAAAAGCAAATATTAATAATTGCAGATCATATTGGTTCTACTTCATCATTATTAAAATTTGTACAAAGTGATAAAAATAATGTATATATAGTTGCAACAGAATCAGGAATATTACATCAGATGAAAAAAGCATGTCCTGATAAATTATTTATACCTGCTCCTCCTGTTGATTCAACCTGTGGATGTAACGATTGCAGATTTATGAAATTAATTACTCTTGAAAAAATTTATAATTCTTTGGTTTATGAACAACCAGAAATTATACTTAGTGATGAATTGTTAACAAAAGCTGTGGTTCCTATTAAAAGAATGTTGGAAATTTCTGCTAAATTGAAATTTTAAATCTGTGAAAAAATCAATATATATATCACTTATAATCTTATTGATAGAATTTTTATTTATTTTATCAGTCAAGTCTCAGAATAAAGATGTTGATCCAAATGGTTATAATAAGTTTTATTATGGTAATGGTCAGATTTCAAGTGAAGGATATATGAAAAGCGGAAAACCGGTGGGATTCTGGAAAACTTATTATCCAACAGGAATTATTAAATCTGAAGGCAACAGATTAAATTTTGATCTCGACAGTATATGGACTTTTTATGATGAAGATGGTGATACAACAAAAAAAATAAATTATAGAAACGGTTTAAAAAGTGGATATTATAATACATATTCCTATGAAAAAGACGAAAAAACCAAAATTAAAACAGGTGGTTTACTATCAAAGGAATTGTATTTAAATGATCAAAAACAGGGAAATTCTTATTATTATAACCAGCAAAATAAATATTTACAATCTATCGTTCCTTATACTGATAATAAGAAAAATGGTATTTCGAAGGAATTTTCAGAAGATGGCCGTATAGTAACAATTGTTGATTACAGAAATGATGTGTTGATTAACAGAGAATTTATTAACAGGTTTAATCGCGAAAATCTTAAACAGGGCATCTGGAAGGAATTTTATTCTGATGATAAAGTTAAATCGGAAGCAAATTATGTCAATGGGAAAATTCATGGTCTGTATAAGGAATATTCCAAATCAGGAGAGCTTGAAAAAGTTTTAAAATACGAGTACGGGGAATTAAAGCAGGAAGAAAATAAAGATTCTCTTAATCCATCAGTTAATAACAACTTAAAGGCATATCTGCAAGAAAAAATTCGTGAAGAATATCATGAAAATGGTAAAATAAAATATATGGGTGTTTTTAATGACTCTGTGCCTGTAGGTGAACACAAAATGTATTCTGAGGATGGAAAAAACATTCAAGCCAAAGTATATGATGATTATGGCAATTTAATTTCAAAAGGTGAATATAATGAAGGCGGAAAAAAGCATGGTAAATGGTGGTTTTATTATGTTTCAGGTAAAATAATGGCCGAAGGAAATTATGTAAACGGGAAAAGAGAAAATATCTGGAATTTTTATTTTGAAAATGGCACAAAAGAACAGGAAGGAAGTTATAAAAACGGAAAGTTTGATGGAAACTGGAAATGGTATTTTAATAGCGGTAAAATTGAAAGAGAGGAAAATTTCGAAGATGGAAAAGAGCAGGGTACATCATCAGAATATGATGAAAATGGTAATATTTTAGAGAAAGGAGATTATCTCGAAGGATTACGTGAAGGATACTGGTTTTATAATGTGGGAGATCATACCGAAGAAGGGAATTATCATCTTGGACTTCAAGAAGGTCTTTGGAAATATTACTATGAAAATGGCAAAATGTTTTTTGAGGGAAAATTTGTTCAATCAGCTCCGGATGGAAAACATAGCTATTATTACTATAACGGCAAACTTAAATCTGAAGGAAAGTATATTTTCGGAAGTCGCGAAGGTAACTGGTATTATTATACTTACGACGGAGAACTGCTATATACAATAAAATACAAAAATAATCTTGAGAGCAAAATTAATGGAGAAAAAGTAAATATTGAAAAGTAAAAATAATAGTGTATAATTATATTAAATACTTGTATTCCATTATTTTAATCTCGTTTTCAATTTCTTCCTATTCTCAATTTGAAGAAGAAATAAAAGAAAGTCTTACATATAAACCAAAATTAACCTTTCGTTACGATAGCCGTAATTCAATTATTTCTAACCGTGGAGCCCGAATAAATTCATTTAAAACAGGTCTGGAATATAACAATATTCTGACATTTGGTGTGGGATATGATTGGTTAAGTTCTGATATTAAGAGAAATAAATTTCTTATTGAAAATGATCATATTGTTGATACTATAGATATGTTCCTTAAATTAAAATACATATCCTTATATACTGAGTATAAATTTTACAGAGACAAAAAATGGGAATTTTATCTTCCTGTCTCTTTTGGGATCGGAACAGCTTATTATCGTTATTATTATAATACAAGCTATATAAATGAAAAATATACATTGGCGCTTATTTATGAGACAAATATGATTGGACAATATAAAATTATACCATATCTTGCCGTTGGTGCAGGAGTTGGATATCGTATAATGATAAAAGGAAATTCTATGACGAATGAGAATTTCACATCTTCTGTCTATATCGTGAAAATTAAATTACTTTTCAGTCAGATCATATCTGATTTATCAAAATAATACATTGATATTTTTGAAAAAGAAAAAGTGACAAAACAAAAAAACTTAATCAATAACAGATGCTAAACACACATGTCTAAAGCATTCGTTATTTAAATCATAATTTTATTTAAAAAACTAATTGTTAGGGTTTATAAAAAATTTATTATATTTCCTCTGTAATTAACCATTTATTTTATAGGTCAGAGGGAACATATATAAATTTTCATTAAGTTTGTATATATTTTAGAAAATTTATATAGGTTTGCGATATATGAACGCTAAAATCACCTTAGAGTGTGTTAAGCGTTATGTTACCAACAAGGCGAAGAAAAAGACTGCAATATTGAAAATGATTGAAATTATGGTTTGAGAAAAAAAGATGAAATGACAATGAAAGAAAAAGATTTAGTTTTTTTGCCGACCCACAAGAAAGAGAATCGGAAAGCCGTCCTACATTTGGCACATTGCCTTTTTTCCGTTGCGCAAGCCTATGCTTTACAAAAGTCAAAGAGCCATGTTTTGCCAACCGCAGATTATTAGTAATTTTATGAACTAATTTAATACTTAATGAGTACTGGATTTCGCAAATACATTTTGGACCCTTTATATGGCGTTATTTATTTCCCAGATTATATTTGGGAAATATTGCATATTCCAGAAATGCAAAGACTTAGAGAGCTTCGATTATGTAATATTAATTCTTTATGTTTTACTGGAGGTGCAAATATTAATCGATACGAACATTCACTTGGTACATGTTACTTAGCAATATTATCCCTAGAGGAAAACTACAAAGATTTACCCATTAAAGAAAAAAAATTATTCGTCCTTGCCGCACTTTTTCATGACGTTTATAATGCTGCCTTCGGTCATAGCTTAGAATATATTGAAGGGAAGGAACCAGAAAACCTCTTTTATTCTTCAGTTACTGGTAAAGCTAGCGAAAATAAGGCAGTAACTTTTGAGCCAATTTACTTTGGATTTTATGAAGAGATATATAACGCCTTAAAAAATCGACTAAAACTTTCAGATAGAGAAGTTGAAAAAGTTGCAAAATACATTAGAGGTGAAGGTGAACTAGGTGTTTTAATTAGTGGTACCATTGATTTAGACAACATTGATAATGTGTTTCGTTTATCTTATCACATGGGATTAGTTGGAAAAACTGAAACACCAATTTTACTTGCAAAAAAAATCTTTTCAGTTGATAATTCACTCAGGTTTAAGAGTGATGATTACACATTAATATATGAATGGATTGACCTTCGAAAAAGACTTTATAAGTTTTTGCTGTTGAATCCTGAAGAATTCTCTGCAAAATATATGTTGACAGAAGCAATAGAACTTTCCAAAGAAAAAGATGACATTCCATTTTCATGGTATGATACAGATTATCAGTTGTTAAAACATTTATCAACGGTAACTTCTGAAACGAAAAACATCATAGGGAACTTAATGAATGGTAGACTATATACTTGTATAGCTATTTATTCATCAAATAAATTGGAGAAATATAAAGACTTCTTATATTATCAATCGAGAAATAAAATTGAATCAAATATTAGCAATTTATTTAAACCAGAATCACTAAAAAGAATCGATGATTTTACATTAACTGAACAAAAAACCATTAAAGGAATTAAAGGAATTTTTTATGATTCAGTTAATAAAGTTCTAAAAATCACAACTGAATTGAAATCAGAGATACTTGATTATTTAATTAATAATGAATTAAATGAGCATAAAAATATTATTAAGCAAATGTTTAATGAAGCCAAAGAGAAACAAAATTTATACAAATTAAAATCTTCAATAAAAAATATCAACATAGGACTGCACCCTATCCTAGACAAAAATAAAACAGAAAGAAAGGTAATTATTAAATCTAATGATAATAAAGAAATCATTTTAGGAACATCATCCAACGATTTGCATATTGGTATTTTTATAAAAAATATTGAATTTATTAATTCAAATATTAGCCAATATCAGAATCTTGATAATATTAAAAGTGAGATTGAAAAATATCTTAAGAATTACCTTAATGATTCGAATTTGAAAGAAATTACATTATACGGAGAAGCGATATATGACAAATGTTAGAACTATAAAAGAAGTTGAATTTATTCTGAAAAATATTAATTGGAGTTTTTATCCAAAACCAATAACAACTTCTGATAAAATACATCCATTCAATTGTAGAAAGTACCATTGGTATCCTGCTACCTTTATACCTGAGATTCCATTTACACTAATTGAGATTCTTTCATTACCAGGTGCAAAAATATACGACCCTTTTGTTGGTATTGGAACAACTTTTATTCAAGCTCTTTTATTAAATAGAATTCCATTTGGGACAGATATAAGTTCAGTATCAATTGAATTTATTAAATCCTTGCTTATATTATTTAATCCGAAAACTAATCTTGATTTAGTAAATGAAACCATTTTAAAGGATTTAGGAAAATTCAAAAGTGATATAAATTATTTTAAAATTCTGGAGAACAGCAACGAAAACTTGCAGTTCGAGAATCTTAAGGTTTGGTATACTGAAGAAATATTTAACGCACTTTGTTTTCTTGTCCATACAGAAAGTAAACATCAAGACATTCCAACAAAGGCTGTTTATAGAATTACTATTTCTTCATTGCTTAGTATGCTGTCAAGGCAAGATAGAGGATGGGGCTGCATCGCTGATAATGTTAAACCTAAAGTTTACCAAATAAATAAAATCGATGCAATTAATAAATTTAATCAAACTGCATTACGCTTAATTAAAGATATTGCCAACATAAAAAATATATGTAACGGAGATATCCTAGAAACATACCAGTTTTTTGAAAACAATGAAACGATTTTCAGAAGCGATGTGATGGATTCTGAAAATATTAAATCTATTATACCCTCTGAAACGATAGACCTTGTTATTACTTCTCCACCATATCCAAATATGGCAGATTACACTACATCTCAAAGACTCTCACACTATTATTTCGATAATGATATAAATTTAGAAAAGGGGATGGAAATTGGAGCAAGACATCGGAGAGCATCCTCCAATTCTTTAATGCAATACAAATCAGATATGTTAAAGGCTAATGAATCAATTTCTAATGTACTAAAGAAAAATGCCTTAGCATGTTTTATCATGCCATCTTTTAATAGTGATAATGAAAAAAATTCATTGCGAAAGATTGTAGTTCAAGAAGTAATGGCAAATATTGAAACTTTAGGGTTAACAAAAGAATTAGAAATTGAACGTATAATTCCAAATGTAAGACGAGCACATAACTTAAAATGGGCAACACTTGAAAAAGAGTTAATTCATATTTACAAAAAAATCTAACCTCATGGAATACAATGGAATAATTATCACCGGCACCAGTGGTTCTGGGAAAACAACAATTGCGGAGACACTTTGCGCAAAAGCAAATAAATTCGAAATTGTTAAAGCAGTTACAACAAGAGCTCCACGACCTGGAACAGAAGAACCAAATTATTCCTTTGTCGATAAACAAACATTTTCAGCCTATGAAGAAAAGAAAGAATTTATCGTCTCTACAAAATACAGAAATGAAAAATATGGTATACTCTTGTCTGATTTTTTGGTAGCAATTAATAATAATAAAATTCCAGTATTGATTATTTCACCGGAATCAACAAAGAATACAATAATTGTTGATAACGAGATTCAAAATTTTTTATCATTTTTTATTGATGCTCAAGACAATGAACTTGAAGAAAGATTAACCGGGCGAGGTGGCAAGAATGCACAATCGGAAATAGAAAACAGAAATTTTGATAGAGAATTCAAACCTTATTCCTTATTCTATTTGATTAATTGCAAAAAGTCTATAGATGGTATTGTTGATTTAATTAATAGTTTATGGAATGTTAGACATTCTGGAGGAGTAATTCCGAATCAAATAATTCAATCGTTAATAGAATATGGAAGTTTGATAGAGCCCTATTCAGAAAAGAATATTTCTGCTGCTTCCTATGATTTAACTCTTGGTGTTGAATATTTCCAGAATGGAAAAATAAGCGAATTAACTGATAAAGTTCCAACGATTGTTCTCAAACCTGGAGATTTTATCATTGCTCAAAGCTTTGAAAAAGTTAATTTGCCGAATTGTATTTCAGCTAAATTTGACCTTACTGTTAGCATGTTTTGTAAAGGGTTAATTTTATCAAATGGTCCACAAGTCGACCCTGGATTCAGTGGCAAATTGTTTTGTTTACTATTTAATACATCAAACGACACAATTGAATTAAAGAAAGGCGAACACTATGCAACAATTGAGTTTTATAAACTAGTTGAGCCCACTGACAAACCCTACGTTGGTAAATATCAGAATAAAGATAAAATCATGCAGTATTTGCCAAAGATTGCTAATTATAGTGTAATAAGTCATTTAAAAACGGAAATTGAAGGATTAAAAAAAGAAGCTTTCTGGTTAAAATATACTCCGCTAGCAATATCATTATTGGCATTAATTTTCACAATTTACAAATTAATTCAAGGCTAGTAATGGTTGATAATTCTGATGTTGTAATTATAGGTGCTGGCATATCAGGTATTTCAACCGCCCTATCACTTATTAATGAGAATTATCAAGGGAAAATAGTATTAGTTGATTCAGGCAATACATATGACCAGAGATTTTGTCATGTGGATACAAATCTAATTTGTAAAAATTGCAAACCGTGCAATACTTTTAATGGATTTGGTGGTTCAGTTCATCTTGGGAATAGTGCAAAGCTTTCTGGCTTTCCAAGTGGGAAAAGACTTTTTAATCTTTTAGGTAAAAATGATGCTTTTAAGTTTCAAGAAACGGCATTAGCACTTTTTGGAAAAACAAATCAAGACTTTAATATACCAGAATCCGATTCATTTGCAATTAATTACAAAACATATCCGATATCAATTATTACAGAAGAGGAGATTGAAAAAATATTGATTAAATGGTATAATATTGTTAATGGAGCAAAAAACATTGAAATCCTTTTCAATACTAATGTAATTGAAATTAACCCGAACAATAATGATTTTGAAGTCAAGATTGATAATTATTTTGAAAAAATTATATCGAAAAAAGTAGTTGTTGCAGTTGGTCGCCAAGGCATTTTTTGGTGGCGAAATGAAATAAGAAAGTTAAAATTAAATTACTCTCAGCCCACGATTTCAAAAGGATTAAGATTTGTTGTTCCTAACGACTTACTTTATAAAGTAAGTAATGTACATCCTGATTTTAAGACAAGTATTATTTACAAAAACAAAAAATATAAAACATTTTGCCTTAGTGCTGGAGAATTTGGAGGAAGAATAAAACATGCTAATTATGACGGAGAATTTATGTTAATTGATGGTCATGGCATATACAAGAAAGAATCATTTTCAAAATTTTCCAATTTTGCAATTCTTACACAAATCACAGGGAATAATAAACCAAAATCATTTAATTGGATATACAAAAATTTAATTAATACTTATATTAAAGCTAATAAAGAACATCCAGGTAGACCTCTAATTCAGAAATATAATGATTTTAAGGCAAAAAGGATTTCAAGTATTGATTTTAACCAGATTGAGCTTAACTCAAGAAATTATTATTGTTCAGATTTATCGTTTCTTTTGGGTAATGATGAACATGAAGGAATGTGTTTTGTATTTGAACAATTAATTGCAAAGTTTATTTCTGGTACTAATTTCATAAATAATATCAATGAAGTCCTTTCAAGTACGTATGTTATTGGAATAGAAATAGAAAATTTTTGGGATGTGCTTGAAATTGATTCAAAAATGCAGTCTTCAATTGAAAATTTATTTGTAGTTGGAGATTGTGCAGGGGTTGCCCATGGTGTATTGCAATCATCAGTAAGCGGATGCGTTGCTGCAACGGCAATTTGTAAAGGCAGATTAGGTCCCAAATAGCCAAGCACATTTGCAATTATCACAAGCCATCGTACATTCCAAAAATTGCAAAAGAGCTTGTGTGTCTGCCACCGCTGACTTTGACGACACTAAAAACTAAATCTTTTAAAGATGATGTGAAGAAAAAGAATGAAAGAATTGAAAACATATCTCAAACCATTGACTGACAAGAAGAACGCCCAGTTGGTAATCGAGTAGGCAGCCGATAGGCTAAAAGCCTATCGGAGAACCTCTCACACCACCGTACGTACGGGTCACGTATACGGCGGTTCATTAAGTACGAGCAAAACCGCTCTTTACACCAGTTTTACTGTGTTTCGTTTAAGACAGAGCTAGTAAACTCGAGGTTTTAACCTCTCTGCCGAATTGGAAACGACTTAATGTTCAGTCCTTCATTAGCTCATTGAGACTTCCTCGCTTAATTGTTTTCGCTTGGCTCGTTTTGCTAACTACTATGACCTCTGCTGACTTCTTGGCTCATAGAAACCAAATCTATTCCAAGATCTCCCCTGGTAAGAGCTTTTTCCTTCCTCCGATGCCTGCGGAATCTACATACTTGTTTTTGGTATTCTTTGGGCTTTACAAAGGTGTGCTTGCTCACCCGAACAAATATGCCTCATATTCCGTTTCTGTTCGTCAGTACCGGTTCCGAAAGCTTTCGGAATTGCCGTTTGACTTCGTTACTCATATAATTATTTATTTTTATAAGGTATTCGTGATTGCTTCGCAATTCAGTGCATACCTCACGGTAAACCACCTTGTCACTTGCTAATGTTTACTCACTGTATATTTTGATTTTAATGGTGTTCGTGAGGGCTTCGCCGTTCGGGACGTTACCCCCGCACATAAGGGACTTGCACCCTCTGGAAAAATTCACTTGTTGGTTTACTGTTTTAATGAAAAATATTTGTATTTTTAAACTTTTTCACCAGCTTACAACAAGTGTGCGCTGCTCAGTGCAGGGCACACACATTGTGTATAAAATATTGGGATTTAAGTGGTTAAATCAAGCGTTCTGCCCCGCATCGGCTTTTATGTCGGCGGATAGGAACGAAGCCCGCAATCCCCAACGTTTCATACACGCAACCGTTATGCTTTATTTTAGGAGAGACTACAAAACAGATAGTTATTTGCAATTTGAAATAAATACATTATCTTTGATACTATCATTTGATACTATCAAGAATTAAATAAATGAAACCACCATATAAAATAACAGGAAAGATTTTAAAGTTAGTTGCTTCGATTTCGGAAAAAATTGGAGAGGTAAATTCTGCACATTTAAATAAACCACCAACAGAATTAAGAAAGAAAAACAGGATTAAAACAATTCACTCATCGCTCGAAATTGAAGGAAATACCTTGACCATTGAGCAAATAACGGCAATCATTGAAAATAAAAGGGTAATTGGACCTAAAAAAGACATTTTGGAAGTTAAAAATGCTATTGCTGTATATGACAATCTGGACAAATTGAATCCGTACGCCTTTGATTCGTTCTGTGAAGCTCACGGAATATTAATGAACGGACTTATTGAATCAGCTGGAAAACTTAGAAACAAATCGGTTGGAATTGTTAAGGGCAAGGAGGTTGCTCACATTGCTCCACCAAGCGAAATGCTAAAACCATTAATGAATGACTTGTTTGACTATTTAAAAAATGACGAAGACTTAGTTTTAATTAAATGTTGTGTATTCCACTATGAAATGGAATTTATTCATCCCTTCATCGACGGGAATGGTAGAATGGGGAGATTATGGCAAACGCTGATTTTAAAAGACTCCTATCCTGTATTTGAATTTCTACCAATTGAGACTTTAATAAAAGAAAGACAAGAACAATATTATGAATCTCTTGGAAAATCTGACAATACTGGAGAATCAACCGTTTTTATTGAATTTATGCTTGAAATTATCCTTGAATCACTTGAGGAATTATTAAATATTCAGAATGTCAACTTAACGAATATTGACAGGATTAATTTATTCAAGTCAATTGTTAAAAACGACTACTTTACAAGAAAAGAATATTTAAAAAATTTTAGAGAAATTTCTTCAGCGACAGCAAGTCGGGATTTAAATTTTGCTGTTGAGAATGAAATGATTGAAAAGATTGGAGATAAAAATACAACGAGATATAAATACAAATAAAAAACAAAGCATAATCGAGGTACTGTGATAAAAGCCTATCGGAGAACCTCTCACACCCGTACGTACAGGTTTACTCACAAAATAAAATGATTTAAATGGTGTTCGTTAGGGCTTCGCCGTTCGTATACGGCGGTTCATTAAACAATGGGGAAGAGTGTAGGGGTAAACTTATGAGAGACTACCTTTTGGTACCAATCAAACAAAGATTCGTAACCTCTTTTACGTAGTCGCTCAAGCGTGATTGTTGTATTCAGGATAGGACTTTGAGCAACTGCCCAACCACCCATTCGAGTTCTACTCCAAGAGTAAGCATGGTCATGGTCAACACCCAATTGAAGCAGGTTTTTCCTTCTACGTTCGGGTTTTTTCCAATGATGCCAGATGCAATATCGAAGCCGATTGCGTAACCATCCGTCTAGATTTTTCAGTTTACCCTGAATATTTGCCAGTCGAAAGTTATTAATCCAGCCACGTTGGATAGCTTTAATTTTCTGTATTCGTTCATCAAAAGTCATTGGAGTGGTTTTACGGGTTTCCTTTTTGAGCTTCGCTTTGAGTTGTTTCCATCGGCTCTTTTCAACTACCAGTTGGTATTTGCCTTGTACTCCCTTTTCATAAGTCGGCACGAAGCTATAACCAAGCAGGCAGAAGTTAACCGGTTTTCGGATACCGCTCTTTTCCCTATTAATGGGTAATTTAAGTTTATCTCGTAGAAACAAGTAAACTTTATTTCCATTCTCTCGTGCTTCTGTTTTGGTTTTGCAGTAAATACTAAAATCGTCGGCATAGCGAACAAAACGTAATCCTCTTTTTTCCAATTCTTCATCTAATTCATGGAGAATTATGTTGGAAAGTAAAGGGCTTAACGGACTACCTTGCGGAAGTCCTTTTCTTCGCTTGATAAGTTTACCATTTATCAGAATCGGTGCTCTTAGCCATTTACGTATCAGACGTAAGGTTTTCCTGCATTTTATCTTCCGGTGAAGCAGTTGTAAGAGGTGACAAACGACAGCCAACAGCAGTGGCCGTTACACAACAAAAAAAAATCAAACCTTTGAGTAAAATAACAGAAAATAACATTTTCAAACATCAATAAAATAAATGCTTTCAGATTATAAAATTGTACAGAATGTAATAATTTTAATGAAAAAACGAGTTGTGCAACAAGCACGTAAGTTAGACGAAGTCAGACGAAGAAAATTTAAACTTTAGTATCTTTGTTCTTTTATATAGTAACTCCAGATGAAAGATAGATTGTTATTTATTGATACCGAGACAGGAGGACTTGATCCGGATAAACATTCGCTATTATCAATAGCCATGGTTGTTTGGGAAGATATGCAAATAATTGATTCACACGAATTATTTATCAATGATGGAATACTTTCTGTAACCAAAGAGGCTTTTGCTATCAATAATATTGATATAGAAAAGCATAAGCAAATAGCGATATCACCATCTCTTACTATTGAGAAAATATTACAATTTACCGGCAAACATTTTCCTCACCAAAAAAAAATTACAATAGCCGGTCATAATGTTCAGTTTGATGTAGGTTTTCTAAAACAAATGTTCTCGAATAATAAGCAGGATATCAGCAAATTATTCTCACACAGAATCATCGACACTTCTTCTATACTATATTATTTGTATCTGGCGGGCCATTTAAAACAAAAAGCAATTTCATCTGATGATGCCTTTGAGTATTTTAAAATTAAAGTAGATGGAAGACATACTGCATTAGGAGATGCAATTGCTACAGCAAAACTATTTACAAAATTACTTGAGCATACAAAAAAGAGATTATAACCGTCTGGCTCCCTATAGTATCTTGTAGCAATAAAAAGCTTTGCTTTATGAACAAGTAACAACGATTTTTGTTGATATTTTGCCTTTAGTTTAAGCTTCTGAGTTCTACAATTAAGAAAAATAAAAGCTACTTTTGAAAGCATATTAAATTATAAAAACGAATAAAAAATGGCGCAACAATATTTAGATCATTCAAAAGCAATTTTAACTTCTAAACGTTCAAATTTTAAAGGAGGAAGTAAAGGGTCCGGAATTATTTCTTTATTTGGATATCAAAACGAATATGACCTTAGTGAAGGGTATCCATTGCTAACTACAAAAAAAATGTTTACGAATTCTATGTTTCACGAAACAATATGGTTCTTAAGAGGGGATACAAATATTAAATATCTTGAAGACAATAACGCCCCTATATGGAGGCCTGATGCTTTTCAAGCCAATCTTCCCGGAATGCAAAAAGAAGGAATTTTTCCTGAAAGTATTGTAAAATATTCTCCTGATTGGGACAAAACAATGGCAGAATATGGTCAGAGAATAAAAGAAGATCCTGAATTTGCAATAAGATGGGGAGATGCAGGGCCAATTTATGGGAAACAATGGAGAAGATGGGAATATTTTGATCATGAAAAAGGAACGTTTGTTGAAATAGATCAATTTGGAAAAATGATAAAAGGTCTGAAAAAGAATCCAACCGGAAAAAAACACATTGTTGATTCATGGAATCCCGGAGACACTCCAAAAATGTCATTACCTCCATGTCATGTTCTTTATCAGGCAACTGCTAATGAAGAAGGCGAATTAGAATTACAACTTTATCAGAGAAGTTGTGATCAATTTTTAGGTGTTCCTTTTAATATTGCAAGTTATGCTGCTCTTACCCATGTAATTGCTCAAGAAGCAGAAATGGTCCCAAAAACATTTATCCACACTTTTGGAGATTCACATTTTTATGCTGGTATTGGGAATAGAACTCAATGGCACAGAGAGAATTTCAGGGAATTACAAAAAAGAATAAGAAATGTTTCTCTAAGAGAAGAATATTTAGAGGTTGTTGAATGGATTAATAAAAATGCTCCCAGTGACGGAACAGAAGAAAAATATGATCATGTAACTGCAATTCTTGAACAAATGTCAAGAGAACCCATGGATTTACCTAAATTACATATTGCAAAAAAACCTTTTGATCAATTAACTGTTGATGATTTTGTTGTAGAAAACTATAATCCTCATCCTCCAATCAGAAGGAGTATGGCAGTTTAACCAATAAGCTTTAAAATATTTTTCTATCAAAATAAATGGTAAAGTACTAACAGATGGTGGGCTTAATGAATTTACTGAAAAGCCTAAAGAAAAATCAGTCCGCAAGCTGGCGGATGACTGTTTTCAATTCGAGAGTAACGCAGCTATCGGACATTACGGACAAACACTTGTTAATTCCGAATTTTCTTATATTTAAAAATGGAAAATTTTTAGATCCATTTATTGATTCTATTTAAGAGGAAAAATTGGATAATAAATTGAATAGCTATTGTATAACTTCAAATATAAGTGGACTGAGATAGTGAAATGAAACTAGAAGATTTAGGATATAATGATAAACTTGAAAAATTCAGGATTGAGAATAGCCTTAAAGACTTTGATATTGGAAGGGTTATTTCGGAACATAAAGAAAGATATATTGTAAAAATCGAAAAAGGAGAATTTGAGGCAGAGATAACAGGGAATTTGCGATTTTCGGCTAAAAGTCGTGAAGATTTTCCCGCAGTTGGAGATTGGGTTGCCTTGACAACTTATGATTCTGATTTTTCGATTATTCATAAAATATTGCCACGATTTTCAATTATTTCAAGACAGGCTGTAGGACAATTTGGAGAGATACAAATAATTGCAACAAATATTGATTATGCACTATTAATTCAAGCTGTTGACAGAGATTTTAATATCAATCGACTTGAAAGATATCTGACTATTTGTTATTCATCAAAAGTAAGTCCGATAATTGTTCTAACGAAAACAGATTTGATAAATGAACAAGCAAAAGCTGAAATTATTGAAAGTATTAATCGGCGAATAAAAAATATATCAGTTTATGCAATTAGCAATGAAACACAAGATGGATACGAATCCTTAAAACTGATAATTGAACAGAGAAAGACTTTTTGTATGCTTGGTTCTTCAGGAGTTGGAAAATCTACTTTATTGAATAATTTCTCAGGAAGGACTATAATGAGAACAGATTTAATTAGCCAAAGCACCAGCAAAGGCAGACACGTTACAAGTCATAGGGAATTAATTGTGTTGGAAAATGGTGGAATAATTATTGACAATCCAGGAATGAGAGAAGTCGGAATTATTGATACAACCAACGGATTGGAGACCACATTCGATATTATATTAAACCTTTCTCAAAATTGCAAATTCAAAAATTGTACACATACCAATGAGATAGGGTGTATTGTTCTTGAAGCAGTTGAAAAAGGAATGATAGACAAAAGTTTTTATGAAAATTACCTCAAAATGGAAAGAGAAAAAAAACATTTTGAATCATCAGTTATCGAAAGACGAAAAAATGATAAGGATTTTGGGAAGATGGTAAAAAACTTTAAGAAAGACTTAAATAAAAATAAGTACTAAATACAACCCTGGTGTCTGTTGCACAATACCCAATTTTTCAAGAAACGTATCTAATCAGAAACGACAGAGCATGTTATTAATAATAAACAATATATACCACCATGCAATGTTTTATAGATTTCTTTTTAAGGGAAACTATTATCAGGAAATTTCCCTTTGTTTTTGTCTGTTAAAAAAAATGTATGTTTATTAGAATTAATGTCAAAACCTAAGGTATTGAAAAATTTTCGCTCAACCTTTCTGCATAATTATGCGTCTTGATTTGATTGTATTTACTATTTTTAGAGGTTTTATTAATTAAAATATGGCATTTATGCGAAAAATATGTTCAATTATATTCATATACTTACTGTCATTTAACTATGCATTTTCTCAGGATTTTACAACAAATGTCAATGCTTCATATTTAGGAAATGGCAGTTATCAGTTGACTCCACCTGTCATGGATACCTACGGATCAATATGGAATAATAATAAAATAGATTTGTCACAACCTTTTGATTTTGCTTTTTCAATGAATTTTGGTGCTGATGAAAATGGTGCTGACGGAATGTGTTTTGTGCTACAAAATACTACTTTTGGAACAAGTGCTGTGGGAATAGCAGGAGGATTTATGGGCTGCGGAGGACTAGCTCCTGTGTATGCTATCGAATTCGACATTTTTAGAAGCGACGGCATGAACGAACCGTTGGGATTAGGTGATCATATTTCAATATTTCGGGACGGTAACAATAATCATAGTTCTGCGACTTTTTTAGCAGGCCCCGTTGATGTCGGAAATCTGGAAACAGGTACCTTCCATAATTTCCGAATTACATGGGATCCATCGACAAATTTATTTAATGTTTACATGAATTGTTCTCTCATATTATCACATACTTACAATATTATTGATGATGTTTTTTCCGGAGATACAAGTGTCTGGTGGGGATTTTCAGGTGGTTGCGGATGGCTAAATGCCGATCAGGTTGTGGGAGGAATAGAATCACTTGCTGATACTCTGACAATTTGTTCAGGGGATACTGTTCAACTAAATGCAACCTACATGCCAACAGTCTCATTCATTTGGTCTCCAATGACAAATATCGATAATGTACTATCAATGACTCCGAATGTTTTCCCTCCGACTAGCACGACTTATAATTTTACATATATAGATGTTTGTGGTCTTATCCGTAGCGACTCTATACATATTAATGTAAATCCTTTACCTGTAGTTAATCTTGGAACTGATACATCGATTTGTATAAACGAATTGCTTCAATTAGATGCCCAAAATCCAGGTAGCAACTACTTGTGGTCGCCGGGTTCCGATACCACACAAACAATTGATGTTGGAACTGCAGATACATATTCGGTAATAATTACTGATTTAAATGGATGTATTTATAATGACTCTATTATTTTATCCATTGATCCTTTACCGGTTTCTTCAATTTCAGGGAATATGAATCTTTGCTATGGTGACACTTCAACTTTAACTGCGTATGGCGGAGACGAATTTTTATGGAGTACCGGATCAACAGATTCTTCCATATATGTAAATCCCGTAGCGGATTCCATTTATTTTGTTACAGTAACCAATTCTGTTACTGGCTGCTCCAGCACTACAACAGATACCGTTTTTTCAATTGCTTTACCTGTTCCTGTTATTTCAGGGAACTTTGTTATTTGTATGTTTGATACCACAACTCTGATTGCTTCTGGAGGTGATTCATATTATTGGAATACAGGTTATTTATTTGATTCACTAACTATCTCTCCCTTGACAAACACATTATATTCTGTTACCGTAACAGACACAATGACAACATGTAGTGCTGTAGCGGAGGATACTGTATATGTAAATCTTTTACCTGTTGTTTCTGTCTTTGGTGATACCGCTATTTGTTTTGGTGATTCAACTCAAATTATTGCTTCCGGTGCAGATAATTATTTGTGGAATACAGGTTCAATTTTTGATTCAATATATGTTGCTCCGGTTATTGATTCAATGTTTATTGTTACGGGCACAAATTCAAGTACTTCATGCATGAATTCTGATACATTGTTTATTGTTGTACATGAATTACCTGTTATCGGAATTTCACCTGATACTGCAATTTGTGAGGGGAACTCTGTTGATTTATTTGCAAGCGGAGGTTTTTCTTATTCATGGTCTCCTGTTACCGGTCTTACAGATCCTAATATTTCTGATCCAACAGCAACTCCAGAATTCACAACCACATATATTGTGACAGTTACAACAGTTTTTAGTTGTATTGATAGTGCGAATGTGACAGTTACAGTGAATGATTTACCCTCATTCAGCCTTGATGGAAATAATGTTTCCTGTAACAACTTTGCTGATGGTTCGGTTTGGGTTGCTTCAGTGGGAGGAAGTACACCCTATACTTATAATTGGAATATCACTTCAACAGACTCTTTAATTACAGGGTTAAGTGGCGGAACATATTCTGTTACAGCCACAAACATTTATGGATGTGTAAATACGGCGTCTTTTTATATTAATGAACCTGCAATTTTGTCTGATTCTGTAATAGTAACTGATTTATTATGTTTTGAGGATTCTACGGGTTCCGTATCTTTAATTATCAGCGGAGGAACACCGGTTTATAGTTATTCCTGGAGTAACGGTCATACAACTGCATCAATTACCGAACTTTCCGCAGGATCATTTGATGTTACGATAACTGATAACAATGGATGCAAAATAATTATTCCTGAAATTGATGTTAATGAACCTGATCCGTTAAAAATATTTTTTAATACTACTAATACAAGTTGTTATAACTATACTGATGGATCTGTTTCGACTCAGGTAATAGGAGGAACTCTGCCTTATTTTTACAATTGGTCATCAGGAGATAATAATACAACTGTCAGCAATTTAGGTGCCGGAACATATTTTTTCACAGTTACCGATAATCATAATTGCAGTGAAATAGGCGACATATCAGTCACTCAACCAGAATTGCTGGAGATAATTGATTCAGCAATAGTAAATGCAAGTTGTTATGAAAGTGGAGATGGTTATGTTTGTATTAATACAACTGGCGGGACTGAGCCTCATGTATATCTTTGGTCTAATAATGAAACCGGAGCTTGTATAAACAACCTGTCTGGAGGAATTTACACTATTACCGTAACTGATTTTAATAATTGTGTTTCTGAAAACTCGTATGCAATAACAAATGGAACAGCTACATGCCTGCTTATTCCCACTATGTTTACACCTAACATAGATGGGTTTAATGATGACTGGGATATTCAGGGAATAGAATATTATCCTGAGATTAGTATTGAAATTTTTAACCGCTGGGGGGATTTGGTCTTTAGCTATAGCGGAGCAGGTGCTGAATATAATAGCAACCCCTGGGATGGAACTTTAAATGGCAGAAAAAAACTTCCTCTTGGATCATATGTATATATTCTGAATATTAAAAATGAAACCACTCCAATTAATGGAGTAGTAAGTATAAAGAGATAAATTTGTTTTTTCAGGCTTTTAAAACAAATCCAAAACATACTCGTCGGGATTCATTTTAAAATTATTTATTAAAGCACATCACACTGCTCTTAATGATGTGTGAGAAGGATTAATATGAAACCCTGCTGGATGTATGAGTTGGATTAAATACATATACTGCAGAAAATTCCAATCCTCCTTTAAGGTTTGAATAATTTTTCAGATATGAAATATTTAAATCATAACTCATTCTGAAAATAAAACTCTGGTATTGAATACCTGCATGTATAATTAGTGCATCTTTAAATCTCATTGATAAGCCAGACATAAACTTATAATCTGTTTCTTTTAAATTATAAAAACAATTGGTACCAATAACGATGTCAGTTGCTTTTGCTTCGTACATAAACAGAAAACTCGGTATTAGAGTAAATTCCTCATTTATTATATAATCAGTACCTCCTGTAAAAAGCCATCTGATAGGAATCCTGCATTTTAATGAAGTGAATGATTCATCAGGTTTTGTACAATGAAATAAGCTTAGTCCTCCATAAGGATTAAGCTTTTTGTGATTATCAAAAAATTTATAGAAAAACCCAATATTTGCATCAAATTTAACAAGGCTTTTATCCCCTATATTTTCTCCGCTATTAATTTCAGGATCATACGTTCCTGCAGAATATGAATATTGACTGTCAAACAATAAATTCGAAACCTTTATGCTACGATGTAAAATTCCAAGTTGAACACCTCCATATAAATTATGTCTGTTTGTTGGATCAATAGTTATTTCATATGCTCCGCTTAACATAAAATTCAATGTGTTCAGATTCCCTGCACCTGCACGATTGTTATAAATCAGCGCTCCAACACCAAACTCTTTAAATGGCATATCATATGCAATTAATTGATTTGTGAAAGGTTTTGAAGCTATCGCTCCCCATTGGGATCTGTATGATGAATTTGCACGCCATTCATATGTACCGTCCCATGACATACCTGTCAATGATGGATTAAGATATTGATAGGTTGCATCAAACTGTGAAAAATGATGATCTTGCCCGATTAATGCATTATAGGGAACAACCATCAGAATATGAATTATTATAATATATTTTATAGTTTTCATAGCTGTTTTTTTATCTGATTAAAGTAATATCACCTGTTTGTTCAATTCTGGATCCATCAAATTTTTCTCCATTAAAAACATAAATGTAAACACCCTCCGGTTGTTCCTTCCCTTTGAATGTTCCATCCCAGCCAATATCCTGATCTGTTGAAATAAATACCTGCTGTCCCCATGAATTAAAAATGCGAAGTTCATAGGTTGTAAAAGGCCCTCCTCTTACGTAAAACTCATCATTAAGATTGTCTTTGTTGGGAGTAAATCCTGATGGAATTCCAAATCCATTATCCAAAATATGAATTGTCTGATATGCACTGTCAAGACATCCATTTTCACCCTCTATATAAAGCCATACAATATAATCGGAAAATATTGAATATGAATATATCGGATTTTGCAAATTGGAAGTACCTACATCATCACCAAAATCCCAGTACCACGTTACCTGTCCCGAAGATTCATCAGTAAATACAATTTCTTCTCCGGGAAAGATGCTTGTATCAGAAGCTGTAAACATTGCAATCACGGGCTCCCATACAAATACACTACCTATTGCTGTATCAACACATCCTGAATCGCTATGAACAATAATAGTGATATTATAGCTACCAATATTATTATATTCATGATCAAATGTCTGGACAGAGTTAATGTTTCCATCACCGAGATCCCATTCCCATATAGTAATATTCCCTCCATAAACCGTAGATGTATCACTAAATGTAATAATGTTATTCTTACAATCCCATGAAGTGACAAATCCTGCATCAGGAACTGCGTTCACCGAAAGAAGTAATGAATCATAAACGGTGCCACAGGTAAATGTGTACTGTATGTATATCCACACTTGCCCACTATCTACATCATTCACTCCGGGAACATATGTGACTGTTAACAAACTGTCTCCGGGAAGGAAAATACCTCCTCCTGATGTCATCCAATGTACTGTACCTGTATCACCCTGTATTTCTGGCAACAGCAACAGGCTGTCTCCATTACAAATAGAGGTGTCATTACCAAGTTCAGCTCCTGAATTTGCCGAAATAAATATAGCAATCATAGTATCAGGTTCAGTAATACAGTTTCCTAGATTCGTAGCTTCAAGAATCAGTTCAACCTGCCCGTTTAACAAATCATTGGTTCCTCCTGAATAATCACCTGTGAGAGAATAATTGTCCGGAGAGAAAGCCCCGTCTCCTGATGTGCTCCAGTATCCCGTGCCGGCGATACTGCTTATTGTACCTTCAAGATGAACAATACTACTGTTGCAAATAGTCTGGTCATCTCCGGCATAGAGGATCGGAGTCGGATTTATTGTAACTACCAATGAATCAACAATGGGATTACAATCTCCGTTATTTGTTGATGTCAGATAGATTATTACAGTACCAGCAACAGTATCAGTAGTATCGGGAATATAAGTTGCATTCAAATCTGTATCTGAAGGAATAAAAACTCCTGAACCGCTGGTGGTCCAGATCCCCGTTGTTGCGCCTGCACTTACAATTCCAGCAAGTGGTACATCTGGATAATTGGAGCATACTGCATAGTCAGGTCCTGCCTCAACATATGGTGCAGGTGTTATTGTAACATAAATACTGTCATCCGAGAAACCGCATGAATTTGAGGAATTAAGAACCAGTATCACAAAGCCTGAAACAGTATCCGCAGTACTGAAAATATAATTGGCATTCAGATCTGTACTGTCTGGAGAGAATGAACCGCTTCCAGTTGACGTCCAATAATTTGTGGAGCTTGAAGAAATAGCGCTCAAGCTGACTGTGGCATTTGCACATGCAACTAGGTCTGGCCCTGCATCAATGATAGGTCCGCTGGAAATAGTTACAGTCATCGAATCGCTTGATGAGCTGCAAAATCCGCTACCGATCGAAGTGAGTATCAGAACGACACTTCCTGCAGAAGTATCAGCGGCACTCATAATATATGTGGCATTCAGTGTTGTACTGTCAGGAATAAATGTACCTGAACCCGTAGTTGTCCAGACTCCTGCAGTATCAACACCTGTAACATTTCCGTTGAGATTTACCATCATTATTCCCGGACAAATCACCTGATTAGGTCCTGCATTTGCAACAGGTACAGGAATAATATTGATCACAAGTGTGTCGGTTGATGAACAAGCATTTGAGGACGTCAGAACAATAACCACATACCCAGAATCAAGGTCATTCTGACTAAGAATATATTCAGCATTCAGGTCCGTACTGTCAGGCAGGAATGATCCATTTCCGGTACTAATCCAGAACCCTGTTGTTGAACTTCCGCTTATTATCCCGGAAAGAAAAACTGTATCGCTTGAACACATAGAAAAGTCATCCCCTGCATAAACATATGGCCTTGGTGTAAAAGTAACGTTCAATGTATCATTATCTGCAAAACAACCGCCATTGTTCGTAGTAGTAAGTATCATCTGTACTGAACCGATGACCGTATCTGCTACGCCAGGAATATATGTTGCATTCAAAGTGCTATCTGATGGTGTGAAAGTCCCGCTGCCAGTTGATGACCATATGCCTGTTCCATTGCCATTATAAACAATTCCGTCAAGAAAAACATTTCCGTCATTGCAGGCTATGATGTCAGATCCTGCATCAGCAACCGGAGGAGCTGTGAAAGTAATAACCAAAGCATCAGATTCAGGATTGCATAATCCAATATCAGTTGCAGTAAGAGTAATAATCACGCTTCCTGCTGCAGTATCTGCATTACTTGGGATATATGTGGCATTCAAGTCTGTTAATGAGGGGGAAAACATTCCAGTTCCGTTCGTACTCCATTGTCCTGTTGTTGTGGCTCCCCAAACCGATCCGGAAAGAGGCACATTTGGGTTATTCGCACATACGGAAATATTCGGACCTGCATATACCCATGGTGCCGGAGTGAGAGAAATAGTCATTGTATCATAGATTATTTGACATGAGCCAACAGATTGTAGCACCAGATTAACATACCCGTTAGCAGTATCAACTGGGCTTAATATGTACGTTGCATTCATATCAGTGCTGTCCGGAATAAAATTTCCTGTTCCAAGGCTCGTCCATGCGCCTGTGGTTACTATTCCAATAATATTGCCTGTTAAAAGTATATCATTGTTTGCACAGACAGTCTGATCAATACCGGCGTCAACCAAAGGAATATCAGTAATCGTTATTCTCATTGTGTCTGATTCAGTTAGGCATGAACCATTGTTTGAAGACATCAGCACAAGATCAACATAACCTGCTGCACTGTCAGCCGTACTGATATAATATGTCGCATTTAAAGAAGTGGGACCAGGCAGGAATATACCTGATCCAAGGGTTGTCCATACACCAGTAGATGTAGCTCCATATATATTTCCATCAAGAAAGACCTGTTGGTCGGTTGCGCAAATGATTTGGTCAATTCCAGCATCAACAAAAGGTGCATCTGTGAGAGTTAGTACCATGGAGTCCAGTGCATAACATGAGCTTGTAGATATTAAACAGATAGTCACTAGTCCCGCAGAAGTGTCGGCATCGCTCGGATAATAAGTTGCATTGAAATCAGTACTGTCAGGCAGAAATAGTCCACTTCCGTTTGTTGTCCAGTATCCTGTCGTGGAACTTCCTGTGACAGACCCTGATAACATAACGGATGTGTTGCTGCAAATGATCTGGTCTATTCCAGCGTCTATTACTGGTTTTGGAACAATTTCAATGAAAACTGTGTCTGTTACAGCAATACAATTACCAATATTCGTTGAAGTGAGATATAAAGTAACATATCCGGTTAATTCATCATTGCTTCCAGGTATATAAGTCGCACTCAGGTCTGTATTAACAGGACTGAATGATCCATCCCCGTCTGAAATCCAGATTCCTTCTCCTGAAACTGAAACTATACTCCCTAAAAGATTTACCTGGTCCCCGATGCATATTACCTGATCAATGCCTCCATTAACAATGGGAACATCAGTAATTGTGACTAAAAGTGTATCATTAACCTGAGTACAAGATCCTATATTAGAGGCTTCAAGGATAATTGTTACAAAACCTGTAGCAGTATCTGTGGCACTTGGTATATATGTTCCGTTCAGATCAGAGTTTGTAGGGATGAAAGAACCGGTTCCGGATGTACTCCAAAGACCTGTTGTTGTTGCACCCCATATATTGCCAGACAAGATAACATTTGCATCATTAGCGCAGACTGTCACATCTAAGCCCGCATTTACCCATGGTGCCGGTGTAATTGTGATGGTTACCGTATCGGAAATTATCTCACATGAACCAACCGAAGAAAGAACTAAATCAACAGTTCCAGCTGTAGTATCGGCATCACTAGGAATATAAGTGGCATTTAATGCATTACTGGAAGGCAGAAACGATCCTGAACCAAGACTTGCCCATTCCCCTGTTGTAACAATTCCTGTAATTGAACCGAACAATAATACCGTATTATTTGCACATATAATTTGGTCAATCCCCGCATCAACTGCCGGAATATCAGTAATAGTTATCGAAAGGGTATCAGATTCGGCAAAACATGTCCCGTTGTTTGTAGATGTAAGGATCAACTCTACATATCCTGCCAGACTATCTTCAGTGCTTATAATATATGTTGCGTTTAAATCCGAACTATCAGGATTGAAAGTTCCTGTTCCTGAAGTTGTCCAGATTCCGGTTGATGTTGCACCAAAAACATTTCCGTTCAGTAAAACCTGATTGTCACTGGCACAAATTATTTCATCGGTACCGGCATCCACGAATGGTGCTGGTGTTAGTGTGAGTATCATAGAATCCTGAGAAAGACAGGCGTTAGTTGATGTGAGAACGAGTATTACAGAACCATTAGTTGTATCAGAATTACTCGGAATATAAGTAGCACTGAAATCATTAATATCAGGAGAGAATATTCCAGAGCCTGATGTTGACCAGAATCCCGTTGTTGAACTTCCTGATACTGAACCTGAAAGAGTGGCAGTTGAATTACTGCAGATTGTTTGATCGAATCCGGCATCAACTAATGGTCGTGGTGAAATGGAAATAATCAGAGAATCAATCACTGTAATACAGTCTCCAATTCCGGTGGTTGTCAGATAAATTGTAACTGAATGATTTGTAGTATCTCCGACACCGGGTATATAAGTAGTAATCAAATCAGTATTTGAGGGGAGAAATGCTCCATCTCCTAAAGTTGTCCAAATACCACCACTTGCAACAGAATTGATATAACCATAGAGTAATGCATCTTCACCGCTGCAAATTATCTGATCAGTACCTGCATCTGCAGATGGGGCATCAGATATGATAACTGTCATTGAATCATTTACTGCCAGACAATTCCCGTTATCTGTTGATGTCAGGATAAGAATTACACTTCCATTCACTGTATCATTTACCGAAGGGATATATGTCGCATTCAGATCGGTATTTGCCGGCACGAATAATCCTGTCCCGGTTGTTGTCCATATTCCCTCAGAAGCTCCTCCTGCAATACTTCCGTTAAGGGAAACACTGGCATTATTTGCACAAACCGTAATGTCAGTACCTGCAAATACCCATGGTGATGGATTAAATATGACTGTAAGGTCATCACTAATGTCAGAACATGCACCGTTATTGGTGGATGTAAGTGTAATGACAATGGATCCTGCAACCGTATCAGCAAATGTCGGATTATAGGTAGCATTCAGGTCTGTGTCCGATGGATCGAAAGTCCCTGTCCCTGTTGTCGTCCATATTCCTGTTGTGGTTCCACCAGAAATGTTTCCTGTAAGATTTACAATTAAATTGTTGTCGCAAGTAGTGATATCCATACCAGCGTCAACTATGGCGAGCCTGTCCAGAATTATACTGACAGTATCACTTTCAACATTGCAGTCACCGTTGTTTGTTGAGGTTAAAATTAATGAAATATTTCCTGTTGAAATATCTGCCAGACTCAGGTTATACACAGCATTGAGTGTTGTATTGTCAGGTATGAAAGTGCCTGTTCCTGAAGTAGTCCAAATTCCTGTAGTAGTTGCGCCTGTTACACTTCCAGACAAATTTACTGAATTCTGTGTTTCACATATAATAAAATCAGTTCCAGCAACAACCACCGGAGGTGGATCAAGGGTGATTATAAGAAAATCGGAACTGGAACATGCATAGGTCGATGCAAGGGTAATAGTAACATTTCCTGCTGTGGCATCAGCTACACTGGGATAATAAGTTGTGACAAGAGATGTATCAGAAGGCAGAAATGATCCTGTACCACTTGTTGTCCATAAACCAGTAGTACTGCTTCCTGAAACAGATCCGGTAAGATCAGCTGAGTTATTGGCACAAATGACCTGATCAATTCCTGCTTCTACATCAGGCCTTTCGGTAAAAGTCAGAGTAAGAACATCAGATGCTGCAAAACATCCCCCGTTATTCGTTGATGTTAATGTCAGTTGCAATACACCTGCCAACGTATCTGCCCCACTAGGAACATAAATTGCATTCAGATCATCTGCGTTCGGAATAAATGTTCCGGTACCGTTGCTTGTCCATGTTCCCGTACTTGTCCCGTATAATATCTGTCCGTTCAGTTGTGCACTGTCATCTTTACATATATAAATGTCCAGCCCTGCAATTGCAACAGGACCAGGTGAAATGTTGACAATCAATGTATCAGACACTGGAAGACATGTACCGATGTCTGCTGATGTCAAAACAAGAACAACAACACCAGTCGCAGTATCTGCATCACTTGGCGTATATGTCGCATTTAAAGTGGTATTGTCAGGACTAAATGTCCCTGTGCCAGAAGACTCCCATATTCCAGTATATGAAGCACCTGCAACGATGCCGTTTAAATTGACATCCGGATTATTTGCACAGACGAAAATATCTGCTCCTGCATCAACATATGGAGCTGTTGTAAGAGTAATCACGAGATTGTCTGCTACAGCAGCACATGAACCATTATTGGTAGAGGTGAGTGTAATGGTTACTGAACCAGCAGTTGTATCTGCACTGCTTGGAATATAAAGAGTATTCAGGTTTGTAGTGCTGGTAAAAGTTCCTGATCCGCTTGTAGTCCAGATACCTGTGGTTGTGTATCCAGAGATTGTACCACTAAGTGTAGTAACTGAATTATTTGAACACAAAGTCTGATCTGCCCCTGCACTTACAATTGCCATAGTATGTATTGTAAGTGTCATGCTATCTGACACATTGAAACATCCGTCGGTTGAGGTTAGTGTAATTGTAACTGTACCTGCTGAAATATCTGTTGCAGATGGAGTATAGGTTGTACTTAGGGCATTCGGATCACCAAAAGTTCCTGAACCGTTGGATGACCATATACCAACACTTCCACCGATAGTAATTGATCCATTCAGGGTAATATTTAGGATAGATTCGCATATCGTCTGATCTAATCCTGCATAAACTACAGGCAATGGTATAATTGTTACAATGAAATTGTCATTGATAGGTGCACAAGCGTTGGTCGCTGTTAGAGTGAGCGTTACCGTTCCTGCTGCAATATCTGCTGCACTGGGATTATAAGTCGCGTTCAGTGTTATATCGTCGGGACTGAAAGTACCGGTGCCACTACTGCTCCACTGACCAGTGGTTGAACCGACAGTTACCGAACCATTCAGGGATACGGCAGGGGTTGCTGCACAAACCGTCTGATCAATACCGGCATCTACCACAGGTGCAGGGGTTATGGTTATTGTCATCTGATCTATTACTGCCAGACAGGTTCCA
>JBDRPR010000010.1:0-2131 GCA_043826845.1 Bacteroidota bacterium | reverse complement strand
AGCATGCACTTTGATAATTTAAGTTCTTACGGAGAAAACGACACGCATGTTTATGATTTTTCAGGGAGCGGGAACAATGGGACTGTGATAAGTGCGACTGCAACATCCGAGGGCAAGTATGACGGAGCATTTGAGTTTGATGGGGTTAATGATTATGTTGATTGTGGGGATGATTCGAGTTTGAATATTAACAGTGTATTTACAATAACATCTTGGATATATCCACGTAGTGTCGGGGCGAGTGATGGAGCTGTAATAGTATTCAAATGGGATGATAGTACAGGAACTGATAATTCATATTTTTTTAGATTAACAAATACTCGATATTTACGAATTGGATTAAAAGATGAAACTGGCACAAACAGACTATATAGTGATACGGTTAGTCAGATTCCATTAAATCAAATGAGTTTTGTGTCTGGTCAATATGACGGAACATATTTAAAATTATTTCTAAATGGTAATTTTTTAAGTCAATTGAATATTGGTTCTCATACAATTAAACAAACTGCTGATAATGTTTGGATAGGTAGACAAGTGGACTATCCATCAGTTGATAATGCTTTCAACGGCTCAATAGACCAAGTAATGATATTCAATCGTTCTTTATCAGCAGATGAAATAAATGAGCTTTATGTGAAGGGGAAGTTGAATTATGATTATACAGGCTGGCAGAATGTTTCTGAGGGGATTGACACCACGACGTTTGTTACAGCAGAGCAGACAGAATATGTTATTCCAGAGTTTATGTTTTATTCAGATGGTTATGGTTTTAGCACGCCGTACTTAAAGAGCGGGCAGATTGGAAGCTGGGGAATAAATCTTTCAGGTTATGAAGTTCCTGAAGTTAGTTTTGTCCCACCGACTTTGAGCAATGATTCAGCAACTGCAAATACATGGTTTGAAGTGAATGCAACAATTGAAAACGCTGATGACCTGGATGAAGTTCAATATAATTTCAACGGAACTAACTTCACAATGTTTAATGATTCTTTGGTTTTGATGATGAATTTTGATAATGTTTCTGCTTTGGGAGAGAATGATACCTTGGTTAAATATTTGAGTGGTTATGGGAATGATGGAACTATTAGTGGTTCTTCATGGAATTCAACAGGAAAGTATGGCGGGGCGTTTGAGTTTGATGGGGTTGATGATTGGGTGAAGATTTATAATGACGATAGTTTAATGTCTGTTAATTTGACTAATGAGATTAGTATTGGATTTTGGTTTAAATCCAATTTATTAATTACTGATTATCCTTCTAGTTGGCCTAGGGTTCTTGGGAAAGGGGCGTATAATCTTGGTTATGAAGTTTATTTTACAACTAGTACAGGAACAATTGGTAAAACTATTATGGCATGGAATGGAACGGATAATAATCGGTTGATTTTTAACTCATTAAAAGTTGATTTTAATAAAGATCAATGGTATCATGTGGTTTTTAATTATGATGGCGGCGGCGGATCAAATAATATGAAAGTCTATATTGATGGAGTATTAGATAACCAAGCTACAAAAACAGGAAATATAAATATTGATAATAGTGGAATGGGGATAGGTTCCGGTTCTGGAGGTAGTAACTATTTCAACGGCTCAATAGACGAAGTTCAAATATGGAATCGTTTTTTATCAGCGTCGGAAATTTATCAGCAATATATCTCAAACTTAAACAAATATGATACAGACAAATGGAATCTTTATGTGAATCAATCATTGAATGCAACAAACGGATTGACAGATGGAACTTACACTTATCAGGTTTTTGCAGAGGATACAAGTGGGAATTTGAATTTTACTGATTTGAGGACAGTGAGTGTTGATAGTGTGGGGTGTGCGTGTCCTGGTTTGAATCAGAATTGGGGGATTGATTTGTCAAAAAGGTGTAGCATTCTTTCAGATTGTGCTCTTGGAACAGGGAAGCTGAGCTTTACTGGCTCGGGAATTGTTACTTGTGATGCGGCAATCAACACAACCGGTTTAGGAGACCCTGGTGCAAACGGAAAATTAATAATAAATGATAATTGCAGGATTTGGGTGATTTAAATGGAGCACAAAGAGATAATCAATTTGGGAGAATTATATAATGCTGTTCCGACTCAATCAAGTTACTATAAGAAAATTTAAAAAAAAC
>JBDRPR010000009.1:0-2478 GCA_043826845.1 Bacteroidota bacterium | reverse complement strand
TCATATAAAAAGAGAAAAATCATTAAAACACTTACAATAAAAGGTAATTGTCTTATGGGTTTAATTATTGCTTTTTTTTGTCGTATATTTCTGGCAATATTTAATATCATTCTTGTCTCAAATTTTATTTATTCAGCGTTTTTCTTGCATTGGTGGAATTGCCTGAAAGCTCTATAAAAAGTTTAAAAATACAAATTTTATAGTAGAAATTTTTCAGATGTGTGTAATTTTTCCGGTTCTCCCTTGTCCTATTTATAGTTACATAATTAAATTCTTATACCAAATATAATAATATCATCCACTTGTTCCAGATCGCCCTTCCATTCATTAAAAGCATCAAGCAATTCACTTTTTTGCTGATTACAGGGGTAATTGTAAGTACTTAGTAACAATTTCTTATAGTTTTTAGATTTGATTTTTTGATTGTTTAAGCTTCCGAACTGATCAACAAAACCATCTGAAGACATATAAATCATATCTCCTTTATTAAGATCAATATCGTGTCGTGTAAAAGGGATATTTTCTTTTGGCGAATGACCTACAGGCATTAAATCGGCTTTTACAACTTTCAGTTCATCATTTTGAATAATAACTAAATGATTATGTGCCCCTGCAAATTCCAGTTTCATTTTTTCAATATCAAATATACAAATGGAAATATCCATACCGTCTTTTGTGTCAATATGATCAGAATCAGGAGCATGAGCAAACGATTTAATAATATTCTTTCTTAACTCAGATAATATTTCTTCCGGTTCAGTTATTTTCTTCTGATTAACTATTTCCTGAAGATGATTAATCCCTATAATACTTACAAAAGCCCCAGGGACACCGTGTCCTGTGCAATCGGCCACAGCAACAACTGTTTTATTTTCGATTTTTGCAAGCCAGTAAAAATCACCGGAAACAATATCTCTTGGCAAAAATAAACAAAAGCTGTCGGGAATGATCTTCTTAATCTCATGCTCGTTGAGTAGTAGTGCATGTTGTATGTTTTTAGCATATTCAATACTATCTGTTATATCCTTTTTTTGCTTTTTTATTTCATCCCTTTGATTTATTGCGATATTTCTTTGTCTTTCAACTTCATCGCGCTGGGCTTCAATTTCATCTCTCTGTGTAGTTATCTCATCTCTTTGGGCTTCAATTTCTTCTTTTTGTTGTAATATTTCAGTATTTTGCCTTGCAAGGACCTGATTGGCTTTTTTCTTGTCCCTGTATTGTTTCCCAAGGATTAATGAAAATATTAATATAATGATCAGAACAGAAACAGATAAGTAAATAACGGTGATTTGTCTCTTCATTCTTTCATTTTGTTTCTCGATTTCAAGAGATTGAAGTTTTTCATTTTTTTTCAATAACTTAATTTCACTTTCTTTCTTTTCGGTTTCAAACTGGGTGAGGAGTTCATTCAGTTTTTCTTCTTTTGCCAGTTCATAAATACTGTCATGATATAATAAATATTCTTCGTGTATCGCCAGAGCATGCTTATAATCTCCTGATTGTTTAAAGATATCAAACATATTTATCAATGCTGATGATATTGCTATTTTTAAGTCATATTTTTTTGCCAGTGAATATGCATCTTCAAAATATGCAAGTGCCAGATCACTTCTCTGCATACTCTGATATGCCTCACCCAAATTAATAAGTGACATTACTTCTTCATCATAAATATTATTCTCATGGAAAATGGTTATTGCTCTTGACAATTCATTGATTGCATTCTTGTAATCTTTCATTGCAAGATATGAAGCACCAATGTTTCCCAGACATTGTCCTGTACCTCTTGAGTATCCAAGTTCTTTGAAAATTTTATATGCTTTTGTATAAAACAAAATAGCTTTTTCATTATCTTTTTTATTTTTGTAAACGACTCCTTCGTTCAAATATACAGTTGCCAATCCTTCTTTATAACCTAGTTTTTCAAACATTTTTTCAGCATTACAATAACTTTCGAGGGCATTATCCCATTTTGAGAGTTTTAAATAAAAATTACCCATTGTCCCATGTGATATGGCAATACCTTTATCATTTTTTAATGATTCAAATATTGTTAATGCTTTCGTATAACATTTTATTGCTTCAGGTTCATTAAGAGATAAAACATATACGTTTCCGATATTACCATAAGCTTTAGCTATATTGATGGAATCCTGAATTTTAATTGAAGCTTCAAGAGAAATTTTATAATATTTTAAAGCATTATCGGCTTCACCTTTGTCAAATAGAATGACACCCAGATTTGATGAGGAAATCATTATTCTTCTGTTATCCTTTAATTTAAGAGATACAGAAACAGCTTCTTCGGCATATTTTAATGATTTTCTGGTGTCAGAATACATCAGATTATCAATTAATTTATTTAAAATATCGATTCTTTGAGTATCTGAGGAATGAGTCAATACTTTTTCAAGACTGTCAACAACTGAATTTTGAGAATGAATGAAGATACTAATAAAAAGAAGGAAAAAAAAT
>JBDRPR010000008.1:0-12472 GCA_043826845.1 Bacteroidota bacterium | reverse complement strand
AATGTATTTAAAATTAATATTTACACCTTCTTCATTTACACTACCAATAGAATATTGTTCTGCTATACGTTCACATGGAAAAATTTCCCCATTTCTACTTAAATAAATTTCTCGGTCAAAAAGCAAACATGTACCAGTTTTACAAATATGTTTATCAAATAAAATTTTCTTTTTTCGTAAAAAATTGTAATTGTCAAAACGCTTATCGTTACAATTAAATAAAACTTGATTTAAATCATATATATTTAGTATTTGTTCCCCTATATTATTAATAGAAGAATTTATACGAATTTTATCTAATTCCTGTTTTCTATTAGGATTAACTTTATTTGTAGAAACGCCGACAGTATAAGGTTCTTTATTAAAATTCTCTATAAAAAAATCTAAAACTTGTTTTTTAGGATTTTTATTATGCAAGACAGCTACAAAATTTATTCTTTCTTTAAAATATTTTGGATATTTATTTTTAAGAAATAATAAATCTTTAAACACCGTTTCAAAAGAATTTTCACCTTTTTTTGTTGTTCTATATTGGTTATGGACTTTATTTCCATCTAAACTAACATGTACATCAAAGTTATGTTCAACAAAAAAGTCTATATATTTTTTTAAAAATACTCCATTTGTCGTTAATCCAAAACTATACTTTAGTTTATCATTATTATATTTTGTTTTAACTAAATCTACAGTATTTCTTATGATATCCATTGCAAGCAAGGGTTCTCCTCCATAGAAACCTATATGAAGTAGTTTCTCTTCAATAGAAGTAAAGTTTTCATAATTGTCTAAATATAAAAAAAGTTGTTCAATATATTTAAATGGTATTTTTCCTTTATTTCTTTGGTATCTTTTATTATAAAATTGACCAAGACCACAATAATAACAATTAAGATTACATGTATCTGTCACTTCAATTGTTATATTTGTAATTTGTTTTAATTGTTCTTTTATTATTTTCTCAGAGATACTAAATTTCTCAATTTCTATTTTCTTTCTTGATAAAATATTTTGTTCTTTTAAAAATCTAAAAAATAAAAATTGTTTCTCTATCTGGGTGGAATTATAGTTTTCTGAAATTAACCTATCAATAATAAGGTTATCATCATTAGTTTCATTTAAGTATATTTCTATAATTTGGAATAAAATAGGGTGTAAAACTATTAATTGTTTAGACACTTGATTATATAAATAATAATTATTGTTTTTTGTTTTAAATGTTATACTAGTTTCCATGTAACAAATTAAATATAACTTCTATTCAATATCCCCTAATTAGATGATTAGGGGATATTGAGTTTGTAACCCACAACTATAGAATACAATAAATAACTTAAAAGTTTTGAAATAGAAAATCTACCTAATTTTATTATTTACCCATACTATTAAGATTAGATTGTCCTAGAACAGCATTGTCACGAGCGAAACATGCATTAGATTGAGCTTTAAATGAAAGCATTGCACAATTGTTACAACAACTACCTGAAGCACTACAATTTCCATCATCGGATGAGAGTGTGGTACTGCCTGAGCAGACTTGCCTTCTTGTTTCATAAAGATCCTGTGAGCTTGATCCTTCAGAAATATCAACAAACCCAATACCTCTTGAATTCCCTTTCCTAAACAATGACAATTTTTCGCTATTATCCATAATATTTTTGTTTTAAGTTTTTAACTATTGTTTTGTTTTTATTTATGCAGGATATTCCCAATCCAGGCCTTCTGCAATAACATTAAAAGCTTGAGCATTTTCAGTAGAAGCCTTTAAAATAAACTCTGATTGCAATGCAAAGTCTAGTCCACCGAAATCTATTCTATGAGAAAAACTATGAGCAGTTCCGGATTTTGTAACACTTGGAATCGGCACCTCTGTTAACAGATAGGGATATTTGTCGCCATTATAAATATATATTCGAACCATACCCGGATTTGTTGATACCTGTGATTTTACTATTACGCTTTGTATTATTGTACCATTTGCATCAGCAATAAGCACGTTGCCTATAGTTCCAGTTCCATCAAGATTTGGGTTTGCAGTTGAAATAGCGACAAGGCCCGTATTTGCGGTGTATTTCGCACTTTCAGGTCTTACTGACGTTGTATAATACACCCAGTCAAGTCCTTCTGCAATGATATTAAATGTTTCTGCTTTTTCAGTAGAAACTTTTAATATATTACGCGATCCCAGAAAATAATCCAATGGAATTGTGATTTCAAATGAAGGGTTCCTATATGATTTCGTTATAGCCGGAATATTTACTTCCTTGATCAGTTTTGTTATTGTTCCATTATAAACAAAAAATCTGATCATGCCAAATGTAGTACTTACCAGAGCTTTTATTGAAACTGTTTTTATTAATGTGCCATTAGAAGCACCCGTGATTAAATTACCAATAGTTCCGGTTCCATCCAGATTACTGTTTGCTGTTGAGATTTGTACTATTCCGGTATTTGCAGTATATTGCGTTTCTGCTGCCATAATATTTTTTTTATTTTTTTATTAATCAAATATTTATTACGTTATGCAGGATATTCCCAATCAAGACCTTCTGCAATAACATTGAATGTATCACCTTTTTCAGTAGATGCTTTCAGTAACCATGAATCTGCAAGGGCAAATCCTTGTCCATCGAAATCAACTCTTTTTGAAAAACTATGTGCAGTACCGGTTTGGGTAGTAGCTTCAACGGATATTTCTTTAAATAATTTTGTATTTGAGCCGTCATATAGAAACAAACGGATCATGCCTGCTTCGGTAGTTTCCTGAGATTTAATTATGATACTTTGAATAACTGTTCCTTTTATGTCGGCAGTTGCAGTTAAGACTGTACCTATCGTACCGGTTCCGTCCAGATTTGAATTTGCAGTTGAAATAACTGCCATACCGCAATTTGCTGTATAATTGCTGCTTTCAGGTCTGACTGATGTTGAATAATAACTCCAGCTTAGACCTTCAGCGATTACATTAAATGTTTCAGCATTTTCAGTTGAAGCTTTCAGGCTCCAACCGGATTTTAATGCAAATTCAACCGGAATTGTAATTTCAAAAGCAGGATCGGTTGCCGATTTTGTAACTGCCGGAATTTCAATTTCAGATACAAGCCTTGTATTAGAAGTATCATATATAAATAATCTGACCATGCCTTGTGTCGTGTTAACCTGTGCCTTAACCGTAATCGATTTTATCAGAGTTCCATCAGAAGCAGCCGTAAGAACTGTTTCTATTGTGCCTGTTCCATCTAAATTGGAATTAGCGGTGGAAATTGTTACCATTCCTGTGGTTGCCTCATATTGCGTTTCTTCTGCCATTTTTTTCTAATTTTAAAAGTTATTACTATATTTAATTATGATGGATAAGACCAATCTACTGCATCAGCTATCACATTAAATGATTCTGCATTTTGTGTGGAAGCTCTTAGCCCCCAACCCGTTTTAATCGCAAAACCATTCTCGAATACGATTTTATGATAAAATGCTGGTGCGATCGAGGACTTTGTAACCGCAGGCACCTCTATTTCCCTGAAAAGCTTATTATTTGTACCATCAAATAAAAATAATCGTAGTATTCCAGGGGTAGTATTTTGAATTGCCTTCAAGGTAACACTCAAAATATTACCGTTGGTTGATGAATATACCGTGCTTATTGATCCAGAACCATCTAAATTTGAATTTGCTGTTGAAATAACAACGCACCCGTTTACTGCAGTATACTGTGTTGATTCGGATCTTACCGATGTTGAATAGTATTCCCAATCCTGTGCCTCAACAATCACGTTAAAAGATTCTGCTTTTTCCGTAGAAGCTTTTAACATTACTCCACTTATGATAATCAGATTCATAGGAATAGTTGTTTCAAAAGCAGATCTGGTGCCGGATTTTGTAACAGCAGGTATTTCAATCTCAAGCAAGAGCCTAGTTGGACCTCCACCTGTAGCGAAAATTCTTACCATCCCTTGTGTTGTATCAGTAATGGCTTTAACTGTAATTGATTTTACAAAAGTACCGTTGGATGCTGCCGTTATAATTGCATCACTAATTGTACCGGTTCCGTCAAGATTGGAATTTGCTGATGAGATAGTTACCATTCCGGTATTTGGAGTATATTGCGTTTCTGCTGCCATTTTATTATTTTTAAAAAGTGATTAAATTGTTCATGTTATTATTTTTAAATAGGATATGACATTTGTGCCCCTTCTGCCGAAATAATAAATGTTTCAGCATTTTCTGTAGAAACTCTCAATTTATATGAGGATCTTAAATAAAATAGTTCATCTATAACAGCAATTAATGTTCTGTCTTCAGCTGATTGGGTTATTGCCGGTATTTCTACTTCCCTTAATAATCTTGTTGTAGAGGAATCTTTATGAAAAATTCTTACCATCCCCTGACTTGTGTTTCCCTGAGCTTTGACAGTTAATCTCTTTACCAAAACTCCACTTCCTCCTCCGGTTATCAAATCGGTTATCGTTCCGGAACCATCCAGATTAGAATTTGCAGTCGAAATTGAGACAATCTCAGTAACTGCAGTATATTTTACTCTTTCACACAACATGAGACCGGTTCCATTAATGTTTGCACTTGATATTGGGATTTCCATTCCAATATATGCATATTCGTTTCCTGTATTATTGTACATAATCTGTTTTGATATTTTGTGTATTGCAAATTTCTAATATAAAATATTATATTCCAAATAATTTCGCATAAACTTCATAAACGTTAAGATTTCTGCATAAGCGTTAACTTTTCAGTGACGAATTAACTTTTATAATCAAAAATCAAATAATATTTTTTAATATAATTAAAAAACATTGTTTTTTTGCGACACGAAACCTGAATTTCATGATCATTGTACATTATCAGGCACATTTGTCTATTGAGTTTAATCTCTTTTATCTGATCAATATTCACAAGATATGATCTGTGGCATCTGAAAAATTTATTATGTTTAAAGTAATCTTCAATATTGCACAATCTTTTCGCAAGGAGTTCTGATTTTCCGCTTGACATTATTATCCTTGTATAACTTCCATCAGCTTCGCAATAGAGAATTTTGTCAATATCATGTAGAATACTCTTATTGGTTTGTTTATTAGTATTCGCTACTGAAGTATTTTCATTCATGAAGTTTCAGAATAAGTTGTTACTGTCAATAATAATTTGTGCATTTGATATTAATATACATGATGTTTCATTACTGTTATTTAAAGTTAATCCCTGCAAATAAAAAAATGTAACTGTCAGGAGATCATTTTTTATGACAATAGTTTGTATTTGTCAAATAAACATGGAATTAATTTAACGGGAATTCATTACTGATTTGAAAGGGAATTTCTGAATATGATGCTTATTAACTCTTTTACTAAGTGTTAGCTTTTAATGTATTTTTTTTAAAAAGGTAAAGAGGATAAGTGTCAGATATTCTGATTGGTTTCAGATTGCTGTTAATTTCTGGTAGTCTTAACAAATAAACTCAACATAATTATCTTATTCGGAAAATTATAAATTTCAGAAAACAATAATATAAATATGATTTAAAATCACTTTTTCTTAAGTTGCCCGGGAAACATTGTCAGGGAATCAGTTGTTTGACCCATGGGAGGATTTTCGGCTGATTTTTGTCCCATTTTATATGGTTTTTTTGTTTTAGGTTTTTCTTTGTTGGATGATTCGAAAAGATTATTGATCTTTGTTTTCATAATAAATATTCATTTAGTTGTTTATTATAGCATAATTAAAAAGGGTATGTTGCAACAAAGGTATAGAAAATGAAAGTAATTTCAATACTTATTTCCGTAATTCTAATAATGAGCATACATAGCCTGTGTCAGGAACAAAGTGAGAAGTTCGATAAGGCAACACTTGCTTATAATACCGGAGATTTTAAGAAATCAATCACTCTGTTTAATGAACTTCTTTTTTTAAAGGATGAGACAAATATGTTTGATTTTCCAAACATAATCAGTTTGAAAATAAATCTTGGCAATTGCTACAACCAAACCGGGCAAATTGATTGTGCTTTATTGTTTTATTCGGAAGCAAAAGACCTGATACTGGAAAATTATCCTTCTTTAACGGAATGGATTAGTGCTTTATACAAAAATATTGCGGTATTGTACAAAAGATCAAATAATTTTAAAAAAGCTGAATACTATTATTATAGATCAATTGAAAATTGCGATAAAAATAATCTTGAAAATCTATCAGATATATATCATAATATTGGCAATCTGCATTACCAGTTTATAAATAATCATGAAGCATTAAATAACTATTTCATTAGTTATAATATGATGAAAAAAGTAGCCAATAAAGAGTTTGTATCTCTAAATAAAGATATTGGCATTGTTTATATGGCACTTAATGATACTGTTAATGCAAAGAAATTTCTTGATCTTGCAATGAATGAATATTATAAGGCTGCAAATAATGATAAAATGTTACTTGCAAGTATTCAATATAATTATGGGACTTTCTATGAACTAGTAAATGAAGAATTGAAAAGCGAAACATATTTACTCAAAGCAATTTTAAACTATAATGAAATATACAACAAAAGACATCCCAATATAGCTGAATGTTATATTAAGCTTGGGGATTTATATAAAAAACAACATGAACCTCAAAAAGCTTTGGATGCATATCAGAATGCTCTGATCAGTAATTCGTTTGATTTTGAAAAATCCAATATTACCTCAAACCCTACATTTGAGGATGCAATTTCGAAGAACTTATACCTTGCCATTTTGGAGAAAAAAGCAGAAGTGCTTTATGAAATGGGAAATCTGGAATATGCAGAAGATATAGTCAGGATTGCATTAAAGGCATCAGAAAAGATCATTGATCAATATTATTACGAAGAAAATAAGACAACTGTGGTCGATAATCACAGGCAAATATGTTTACTTGGTGCAGATATATATTATGCTCTTTATATACAAGATTATAAACTGGAATATATTGAAGAGTTTACTAAGTATATTGAATACAGCAGAAACCATTTGATCAAAGAGAAAAATAGAATCAATGATTTTATTGTCAGGCATTTTCCTGATTCTGTTCAGGATAATGAGAGCAGACTTAGGAGAAATATTGGTTCTTTGAGATATCAGATATATAATACTTCAATAGGCATAAACCCTGATTCCATGAGAATCAGAAGCATGAGAACGAAATTATTCTCTCTTGAAGAGCAGCATGAAAAATTAATAAATGATCAGAAAACAAAAAACAACAAATGGAAAGGTTATACATCGCTGAATCAAACTACTGATTTGAGTGATACAAAAAGCAAACTTCAAATTGATCAGTGCGTTATTCAATACCTTTTGAAACCTGAGGCTTTGTATTGTGTTTTTATTTCAAAAGATACAACAATCATTCAACTTACAAAGACAGATAGCGTATTTTTTAACAATCTTGATTTTCTCCTGAATCACATTAACAAATTTAACTATCTGGTTGACGAAACTGAGTACAATAGGTTTATAAATTCATCTTATTACATTTACAAGTTCCTTATTTATCCATTTAAAAATGAGATAACAGGTAAACAGCTTATTATAGTACCTGATGATAAGCTCAATTATCTTTCTTTTGATGTACTATTATCTGATACGCTTGCATTGGGCAGTATGAATTATAAAATTCTTCCTTATCTGTTGACAACAAATTCAATAACATATTTGCCGGCTCTCTCACTCCTTAGAACACCTGAAAATTCGTTTAAAAATCATTTACTGAAAATGGCGGTTTTTGCTCCAGTTGAATTTCTGGATAGAAAAGAATTGAAAAATTCTGAATCTGAAGCCAATGAGCTTGCAATGAATATGGAATTTGTACCCTATACTTATTATAATGACAGCGAAAGTAATTTTAAGAGGAGCATGAATGACTTTGATATCATACATCTTGCTACACACAGCAATATTAACGACAAAGATTATTTGTTTTCAAAACTGATCTTTTCCGGTGATTCCCTTAACGATGGAGACTTTAATATGTATGAAATGCTGGATATTAATATTTCCAATAAAATGGTCATATTAAATTCATGCGAAACTGCTGTAGGAAAAGAAATTTACGGAGAGGGAATGATGAATTTTTCCCGATTATTTATTTTTAACGGCACTGGTAACCTGATTGCTTCTTTATGGAAAATAAATGATCATGCAAGTTTTAAAGTGATATTGAGATTTTATAATTATCTGTTTGATGGAACACGAAGTGATATAGCGCTGCAGAAAGCAAAACTTGATTATATAACTAATGCAGAGCCAGGGAAGGATCATCCATATTATTGGGCAGGACATTCATTATTCTCATCAAATAATCTGACAATAACCAAAAGCCGGTGGTATTATTATTTTGGAGGCATTTTGCTGATAACAGCAATTTTGCTTGTTACTCTATTCCGAAGGAAGAGATTCTAAAAATTCTTCTGCTTTTTCCTTATAGTAAGCTGACTGACTACTAACTTTTTCAAACTCACGTCTCGAATCATCATACTTCTCACATTTTAAATAACTTAAAGCAAGATACCATCGCACATGTTCATAAAGCGTACATTTGGGACCCGAAAGACAATTATTAAATGAAACTATCGCATTTTCACAATTACCATTTATTAGAGATATCTGACCATATAGAAAGTCAATTATTCGTTGATCTGTACTATCTTTCGGAATTAAATTCATACTATTCAACGCATCATCATAATCGCCTTTTTTATATTGTGATACAACATCTTCAAAAGAATCATTCACTTCAAACAACCCTCTGGTTTCATTATTAATTTGGTATGGCCTGTAATATTCAGCATATAATTCCTGAGGAGTTTTAGTTTGATTGAAAAAGGTAAAATATGAAATTATCAATAAAGCAAATGCCGCAGCAATAGGTAAAGTAATAATAACTATTCGTGACAGTTTTTTTCTTTTTTTGTATTTATCAAATTCAGAATATATTGTATTTGACAAATGAGATTCACTTTCAATCTCAATTGCCCTAAACATCAGTTTATACAAATTAAGTTGTTTTTTTAACTCACTGTCCGATTTCAGACGATCCTCAAAGTTTAAACGCTGGTCATCGTTTAGTTCACCATCAAGATATTTTAATATTTCATCGTGGTTATTCATTTTTCAATTCCTTATATCTGCGATCTGTTTCTATTAATTTTCTTAATTTTGCAATACATAATGAGCGTTTATTTTGGGTAATCTGGTCACTTTTATATTTCATATAGACTGTCAACTCTTTAATAGATAAACCATGATTATAAAGAAGTATTACCTTCCGGCAATTATCACTTAATTTACCAATATATTCCCGCACAAAATTAATTTGTTCTTTTGAATATGGTTTTGAGTCCTCCTCATATGTATAATCCCCATTTTCTTCAAAAGGTAACTGATTTATATATTTTTTTTGACGGGCAAGTTTTTTAAGCCATAATTTATTACAAACTCCGTAAAAATAAGTGGAGAATTTTGATGTAATAACAGGTCGTTCTTTTTTTTTTGCAATAATTATAATTGCATCACTCATAAGTTCACGTACATCTTCTTTCCTGCCGCTATTCCTGAGAACGAATTTCCGAATTATATGAAAATTTTCACGGAATATTTGAGTGATAACTTTATTGTCTAATGTAAAAATACCCGTTAATATTTTGATATTTTTTTCTTCTTCACTGCTCATAATCTGCCTTTATAAGAAAAACAAAGATATATTATTTTCTTAGTTTCAATAATTTATTCAAACTGCTTTTTATGCGTCTGTATATGAGCGAATAAAAAATAAATCAGGAAAAAATTGAAAATATTTTAAAATTTCCTGTTACATATTTTAAAAATTAGGGATATACACTTTGTATGATTAAAATATTTAATTGTTATTACAAATAGAACAAAGAATTGTCATAAAAGCAAGAAAAAGTAATCACGAAAAAATATAACAGATTGCAGTACAAAGTCATCAGAAAGTTCGACTAAAAAAGTAATATATAAATAAACAGAGGCAAACGAAAAGCTGAAATAGAGTGGGCGGGAATTAAAAAACAAAAATGCAATAGGAATGAATATTATAAATTTTTTATACAGATTATTACTCACGTTTAATTCTACTTCGTTGATTATTGTAATATTTCTAGTGAAAGAAGGATGTGTTATTGGTGATGTCTATCCAAATCTTTATTTTCTTCCTACTTATGTTTCTTATATTATTTACTTTTTAATACCTGTTGTATTAACATATGTTAGTCTATTAATATCAAGATGGCTTGATAATGATAGTATCATGAAAGAAGATAATAAACCAGTAATTATTGAAGTTGAGCAAGCAAATAATGCATTCCTGCCAAGTTACCTTGGGTACTTTTTTGTTGCTTTAAGTGTGACTTATAGTGATACACTTATATTTGTTTTTGGGATATTATTTCTTTTTACATACTTTTCTCAAACATTATACTTTAACCCATTATTTTTATTATTTAGATTCCACTTTTATTATCTAACTACATGTAACAAAACAAAGATATTTTTGATTACAAGAAAACAAATGAATGACCCTGATATAGTTGAGCTTCCTAAATTGAAAAGAATTAACAGTTTTACATTTATTGATAAAAAAAAATAACTATGAATTATTTAATAGCAAGAACAAAAAAAGTAAAAGAAGAAAATAACAGAATAAAGCAAGGTGGATACTTCAAGGTTTTATCTAATCAAGAATTATTTCAATTACCTGATGATTTGGATAATCCTAAAGTTTATAATTCCGATTATAAACTTGAAGATGATGAGTGGTTTCACATTCCTGATTTTTCAATAAAACCTTATTGTATTGATTTCCTTATGAAACCCTTTATTTCGATAGATTACATCCAAATTTCTAATCTGGGTTTACAAAATATCAGGTTTCTTTGTTCATATCAGTCAGGAGGATATTATTTTCAAACAATCACATCCTCCAATATAATTAAAAGAAAATGGTTAAAACTTTCAGATACTCCTTCATTAGAAAAAGATTCACCAATTTTAGTTATCAATGATTTTCCTGATGCTATTTATAAAAAAGATAATGACACTCTATATTTCAAAAGGCTTTCTTCTATAACATCAATTTTTAAGGGTATTGATGAACTATATAAAGAAGCGACACAACAAGAAACGGAGAAATTCTTAAAAAGTAATTTCATTAAACTAGAATCAGATTATGATGCAAATAAAGTAAAAACAACCAATCGTAAAAGAATAGCTATGGCAATGGCTACAATTGAACAATATTCATCAAAAGAGAAAACTACCATTTATAGTTATATTAAAGAATATTGCCAAGACTTAGCTTTTGATGAATCTGAATCAAATTTTACAATAGCAGGAGAAGAAGATTTAAAGAAACTACTATACGGCATTGAACAACGTTATTATACAACTAAATTAGGTGATGAAAAAAGGCTTGCAAACTCAATTACAATAATAAGTTAAGCATCATGTTTCCTTATCGGTGGAATTCATAATTCAGTCGAATAATAATAGTTAGTCTGGGACTAACAAAAAGCGCAAGCCGAAAAGCTTTAATAGAGTAAGCGAAATTTAAAAATAATAAAATTATGGCACGAAAACATAATACAAATAGAAACGGAAGTAGTTGGTCATCAAAAGAGGTTTTGGCAGTATGGGAAAAAGGTCTGGTTATACCTGATTTTTCTGTAAAAATTTGGCGAAGAGATAAATGTGGAAAAGTAATGAAATTTTCAGAACATGGAAATAGAGAATCAGACCATGGTTGGGAGATTGACCATATTAATCCAATAGCTAATGGTGGCGGAGATGAACTAAATAATCTTCAACCATTAAATTGGAAAAATAATTTAGACAAAGCAGATAGTCTAAATTGGACATGTCCAAAATAAACAAATAAGCATAAGCCGAAAAGCTAAAATAGAGTAGGCGAGAATTAAAAAATATTAAGTTATGGATTGGACAAAAGAACAATTAGACGCAATATGGGAAAAAGCATTATTTATAGATCATGAAAACGAAAAAAATGGTTTTAGAAAAGATATGTGTGGAGCATGGATTCAGAGAGACGTACAAGGGGAAGTAGGTAACTATGGATGGCAAGTAGATCATATATACCCTGTAAGCAAAGCAGAAGATAAAGGCATTTCAGCAGATTTGTATAATAATCTAATAAACTTACAACCTCTACACCATCAAAATAATGGTGCTGAAGGAAAGGCTGATGATTACCCATATTTTAATAGCAAAATTGTTGCTAATGGAAATAAGAATGAGGAAAAGGTTGAAAGAAATACTATTCCGTCTACCAAACAGGAAGAACTAAAGAAACTATTTGGTTTGAATGATTTATAGCAGAATACAAACAGCGTAAGCCGAAAAGCTAAAAGAGTAGGCGAAAATTATAAAATTTAAAGTTATGTCAAAAGAAAAAAGAAAAGAAAAAAAAG
>JBDRPR010000007.1:0-2684 GCA_043826845.1 Bacteroidota bacterium | reverse complement strand
ATATTTTCAATCAACAATGTCAGGAACCTATGAGGTAATTATTTATAAGTTTAATTCAAATAACGATCTTCAATGGTCAACTCATTATGGTTCTACAATGTCTGATAATGTTGCATGGCCGGGACGAGCACTGGCGATGGACGATGATGATAATCTTTTTGTTTTAATGAATATTGTAGGAGGTGGTCCAGGTGGGGGTACATTTCCAACCTATGATCCAGGTGGCGGTGCTTTTTATCAGGATCAATCTAAAATGTTCGACTTTTATAACTCAGCAATAGGGAAATTTAATTCAAACGGTGTTCGTCAATGGGTTACTGTTATGAGCCATGAAAGTGTAAATACCGTTGATCAGGATTACACAGTATGGGGAATTTTCTCAAAAAATAACAAAATCTATTTTACAGGAATTTCAGGACAAGCCAATAGCAATACAATTCCTTTGAGATCTTTGTCAGGAGCATATTACCAACCATCTGAAATTGGTTCTGTATGTCCATTTGTTGGTCGTTTTTCAAATCTAGGTGTTTTGGAATGGAATACATATCTTCATTCAGGAAATTCAGGTTACTCAGCTTATAACGGACAAGGAATTGATATACAGGCAGATGCTATCAACAATCTTTGGTTTATTGGAGTGACTTCTACTTCTGCAGGAAGTGGACAAGGACATTTAACTATGGATCCTGGTGGAGCCTATTATAAACCTACAACATTAGGTTCCTCCGATATTATTTTTACAAAATTTGATGCCAGCCTTCAACCTGTTTGGTCATCATATTATGGAGGAGGAAGCACAGATAATGTTTATGGAGTCACTTCTGATTCAAAAGGCAATTTATTTATTGCCGGCTATACATATAGTTCGGATATAGATACTTATGACCCTGGTAGTGGAGCGTATTATAGGGCATCTACTGCAAATAATTCAAGTGTTACAAATAATTTTATTGCTAAATTTTCCTTTGACTATCAATTAGATTGGGCAACAACTTATTCTGAAAATTCAATTTTTTACGGCGTAGAAATTGGAAGTGCAGATAATCTTTACGTTTATGGAACTTCTCCAGGTACTGCTTTTGTTGCTCAAAGTGAAACTGGTTCTTACAATGATAATTCTTATAACGGTGGAACGAGCGATTATGTGTTTTTGAAATTTGATGCTGCAAACATAATAAAATGGGCAACTTTTTATGGTGGTAGCGATTATGAGGGTTCAGGAATAACCGGAAGAGATGCAATGAATGTCTATTTCAATCCCTGTGCAACTACTTCTAAGATTGTTATGTTTGGAGGAACCCAAAGCACTGATTTCCCTGTACAAAACCCTGGGGGTGGGGCTCTTTTTCAAGGCACTAAAACATCAGTTTCTATGGGACCTGTTATTGTTCAGTTTAACGAAACTGCGACATCTGGAATTTCCATTGCGCCAACAGGTATATCAGCTTCAACAAATCCAATTTGTTCAGGTAGTTCAACAACATTATCTGTTAGCGGTGGTTCTTTAGGTACCGGAGCTACATGGGAATGGTATTCCGGAAGCTGCGGGGGAACTTCAGCAGGAACCGGAGCATCAATAATTGTCAGCCCAACTTCCACAACCACATATTATGTACAGGCTGTTGGAACATGCAATACAACTGCATGTGTCAGCCAGACCATTACAGTATCTGCAAATTCTACTGCCCCAACCAGTTTATCTGCATCACCAACAACAATATGCTCTGGAAGTTCATCTACATTAACTGTTGGTGGAGGTTCTCTTGGAGATGGAGCAAGCTGGTATCTGTATTCAGGTTCATGCAGTGGGACTCTGGTTTCTAGTAATACTACAGGAACTTTTTCTGTTTCACCTGCTACAACTACAACATATTACGTGCTTGCATCAGGAACATGTAATACTACAACCTGTACTTCAGTTACTATAACGGTTAATTCAAGTTCTGTTGATCCAACAAACATTTCAACACCAAACACTACAATTTGTCAGGGTTCTTCTGCTACATTGACTGTAAACGGTGGTTTATTAGGATTGGGAGCCGACTGGATATGGTACGAAAACGGTTGTGGTTCCGGAAGTTCAATTGGAAACGGCTCAAGTATTATTGTCTCTCCATCTTCAACCATTGTTTATTATGTTCGCGCTGAAGGAGCATGCAACAATACTTCTTGTGTCAGTATAGTAATTAATGTTACATCGGCACCTGATGCAGGAACTAATGGACTTATTTCAGTTTGTGAAGGAGAACCTTCATTTAATATGTTCAGTGAACTGGGTGGAACCCCTTCCGGAGGTGGGACATGGACTGATTCCGGAGGTAATCCGGTCAGCAATATGTTCAATCCTTCGACACAATCAAGCGGAGTATTCACCTATACAGTCACAGGAACTAGCCCTTGTTCAGATGCAACTGCCACAGTTTCTGTAACAGTTAATCCCTTACCAATAGTCAGTTTTATAGGATTAAACAGTGTTTATTGCGGAGCAGGTGACCCGATATTGTTGACTGGAAATCATGCTCCTGACGGATCATTCACAGGTCTTGATGTTACAGACCTTGGAAACGGAACTGCAGGGTATTCTCATGCAACAACAGGAATAAATACTGTTACATATACATATACTGATATTAACGGATGTACTGCCAGTGATATACAAACAGTGACTGTAAATCCTCTCCCAA
>JBDRPR010000006.1:0-2397 GCA_043826845.1 Bacteroidota bacterium | reverse complement strand
GCCTGTAATCTTTTCAAATTCATTTTCAAAACCTTCTCTTTTTAGAATAAATAATTTATTTACTACATCAACAGAATATTCATTAAATAACCATTTAATAAAAAAGCCAGATTGAGGATAAAAATCACCTTCAAACATATCATCTCCATCTAATAATTCAGAAGGTTTTTTAATTTTTTCAAGAGTGATATAATCTTCAATGGGTGTTGCAACTTTTTTATCATCAACCATTTTACATCCATAGTGGCCGTCTATAGCATTTGCATAACCTTCAAATAATAATTTGATATATGAAAAACCAATACCATGATATGATACAATATGCACATATTCGTGAACACCTATATAAGCATTTCTATGTCTGCCGCTATCATAATTAGGATGTTCACTATTGACAAATACTATTTTCTTTTTTTCGATTATTGCACCGCCTCCTGCGTCAGTTCCTATTTTTTCTTTTGCTTCATCTTTATTATAAATGAAAATTTTTATTTTATCATTAAAATCTGTTTTTAGAGTTTTATTAATTTCATCAATGCATAATCGAGCTTCATTTAATAGGTTTTTTATTCTTTCATTATCAGGCGATTTTGTTTCAGTAAAACCAGCAGGTCTGGTATATAAAATAATATTATCCTGTTTTGTAATAATCCATTTCTTTTTAATAAAGCTCGTATTTGTCAGAGCTACAATGATTAAGCTTATAATAATTATGTTCTTCATATGGTTTTATTTACAATTCCAACTAACGTCAAATTTTAAATCCTGACAATCAGGCATTTGAAAATCCGAGTTGTTCGGGTTCAATTTCAAATTTAGTAATTTGTTTTCTCATTCTTTTAACCAATCCCAGTTTTCTTTTTTCGTCAAGAAACAAGTATTGGGTTGGAGGATTATATGGAACTCCTTTTGCCAACATATTCCAAATAATTACCGCAAGTTTTCTAGCTGTGGCATTTATGGCAGTAACGCGCCCTTTTTTGTAATTAATGCGTCTGAAAAAATCGACAAGATGGCCTTCTTTTAGATTTCCTATTGCATTGGCTGCATTTCTAAATGCTATTTTTAGCCTACTACTTCCTTTAGGGATATGGTGATTAAGTATTTTCCCTCCGCTTATTTTATTGTTTGGAGCCAACCTTAACCATGCGGTAAACTGTTTACCCGAATTAAACTTTTTTATCCCTTCTAATCCGATTTCACTAATTATTGCCATTATTGTCGCATCATTAACACCTTCAATCGTCATTAAGTCTATTCCTTCAAAATATTGATAAGACAATTTGTTAATATCAGCCCCTTTAATAGTGTTTTTGTTTTTCCTTTTGTGTTGTTTTGTATCTGCAAGGTGTTGCTTTTTGTTGTCGTCTTTGTCGATTATATCCTCAAGCAATTTTTTTATTTCTTTATCCACTGCTTCTATTTGTTTTTGAATATGAAGATATGTTTCCCACTCTTGTTTTAATGCGAACAAATAATCGTCCCTGCCATTATATTGTAAAGCTTTTGCTATCTCCTCTTCAGGTTTACGACAATTATAATGACGATTTTGTGCCAGTTTTTCCCCAGATGTTTCTCCCGATATAAATTGTGTAATGATTTTTGTACCGGTCAGGCCCACAATATCGTTTACCACAACATCTAATCGCATATTCATTAACCTGAGATACTTTTGGACTTTCAAAACTGTTCTTGATGACTGTTTTATCAGGTTTTGTCTATGCCTTGAATAAGTCCTGATCACATCTGTAGTGCTGTCGGGAAGGAAACTGCTGCTTAAAAGCCCTAAACTGTGTAATTTTTGTATCCACTGACAATCTTTTATATCTGTCTTTTTGCCTTTGATATTTTTTGTCTGCCTGCCATTTACCAAGATAACATCAAAACTCTGCGACACCAAACACGAAAACAGGTTTTGCCAGTAAGTACCCGTACTTTCCATGGCTATGTTTTGTATCTTATTGTCATGCAGCCATTGGCACATTTCCATATTGTCATCGCTATAAACTCCGAATTCACGGACATCTTCTGCATCCTGACCAATGGCTACCCAGTGGCTTTTACTACCAATGTCGATACCTGCTGCATTGGCATTGACTACTTCTAAACTCATTTGCTTTTTACTCATAATATAATCTTTTAAAGTTTGTAAAAAGCTCCAAGGAATGTAACTTCAAAGTTTGTTATTATTCCAATCGGGATACCATTTTTATAAGGCTCACCATTAAACTCTACCGCAAGTCATAACGATTAATATTATAACTTTTTACATTCAAACCTTGATTGCGCTCGGGCTTTAAAGCACCATTGCGAAAACCGGCCTTAACAAGGAGCCATCGCAAAGATACACCCGTTAGCTTAAAAACTCAACTGTTTTTTTGGAGCAGTAGGGGGATT
>JBDRPR010000005.1:0-4616 GCA_043826845.1 Bacteroidota bacterium | reverse complement strand
GCAAATGTTTTTGCAAAGATAATACAATATTTGATATATACGTCATATTATGCTTAACATAACACTAGTATTTAAATATCTTGTAGCATCTTCGTTGAATTTGAAAATATTATTTCGCTTTTTGCTAACTCGCCCAAGTTCAGTAATCAGTATCATTAATAATACAATACTGATTACTTATCACAGATTGCACTTTTACTCAATTAATACAAACGCCGCCCAAAAGTACGGATCATACTTCTTCCGCATTTCTTTCTGCGTTTCATTAAAAGAAAGTCTGACATCTTTTGTCTTTAAAAGTTTTTTATAAAATGTTTCCATAAATTCTACTGTCTCCTTATCCGGAACCTGCCACAGACTCATAATTATATATTTTACACCAGCCATTTTAAATGCGCGTTGCAACCCGTAAACACCCTCGCTGCCCTTTATATCACCCAAACCTGTTTCACAGGCGGAGAGGACGACGAGGTCGGTACTGCGCATATCAATATGGGCAACTTCCTGAGCCGTAAGAATTCCGTCTTCCTCATCCGAGCCGGAAGTTCCTCTGAATATTTTGTTGGCCCCTGCAAATACAAGTCCGGAGCGCATCAACGGGTTAGAACTTTCCATAAAACGCATCAAATCTGGATTATGATAATTTCCACGAAATTGTATTGTTTCCGATAAAATACTTCCCTCTTCTGAAATTTCTTTTTTACCACTTGCTGGATCGGGAAAGAAAAAGCCATGAGAAGCAAAATGAAACAGATCACATGCAGGAGCAGATTGTTTAAATTCAGTTTCTGTGGCCATTAAACCTGAATAGTAACTTATTACGCATTTGTTTTTTTTCAGGTACTTTTCAAGCATATCAGTTTCGTCTTTTGTCCCTGCAAGATATTGCCAATCAGTATAAAATATATCCTTGTTTAAAGTGTCTGATTGACCAGATTCAAGGTTGTAATTTATTCCCCCGAAAAGCAGAGCTGAGATTGTTTCAGGAAATTTAACATCCATACTATCAATCATTTTTCCTGTTCCGGAGAACAGATTTATTTTATAAAGGTCACATAAAAGATTATTTTTATCAATGGCCAAAGCAGGAAATGAGATTTTATGAAGTTGTCCTGAAGGAGAAATATAAAAAGTGTTTTTCTGTTTTAAAAACACTTCCAGAGGTTTCCATATCAAATTATAAAGGTCATGCTTTCCTCCTGATTTAATTCCATATAATTCATTTACATAATTTTGATCATCTGTGTAATGTTTTTTTAACAGTTCCTCCAGCTGTTTTTCTTCGAACAATTTAATCATCTCCGGATAAACGCTTTCAGAAGTAATTATAAGTGCAACATAAACAACCGACTCTGTAAAATCAGCCAAGTTACTATCAGGATAATAAACTGGAAAATGAAGAAATTCAATAGCTGCCTCATTTTTATTAAGATTTTTTTGGATATCTGTCCATGATATTTGCTGAATTTTCTGAAAATTTGAAAAATCAAAGGAATTCTTTACCAGAAATTCCTCAAGCTCCTCTGCATTTTTCAATTGTTCATCAATATTTTCTCCTTTACTGTATAGTCTGGCGATATCTTTTCTTAAGTCAATCCATTCATCATATTTTTGTAGAAGAATCGTGTCCTTTGATTCCTGAACTGCATTGCGCATTGCAGTATTTGATTTTAAAAGCAAGCCTTTGTTTTTAATGGTATTATTATAAACCATCACGGTAACTGATGGATCAATTTCTTTGTAGTATAGAGCAAATGAATTGAATAACCAATAGTGATCTTTTATGGTTGAAAAGAAATTTTCTTTTTCAGCTTCTGATAAAAATGAAAAATTCATTAATACATCTTCATTATCATTTTCAATCATATTTCTCATAAAAACATAAGATTCCTTCATTTTATTTAACCCCCAGTATGCTTCAGCCAACCGCAGATTGGTGATCTGAATAGTCTGTCTGGCCAGAATTTCCTTCGCAATATCAATAGAAATGGTTCCATAATAGATTGCACTGTCAAGATGATTAATAAATTCATTTCCGGAAAAAATCACTTCAGACCTTTTTTTACCTGCCAATAATATATGTAGCGATGCAATATTTGAATTAACCAGAGCCAGTCCATTTTTATCACCAAGCTTTTCTTTCAAATATGATGACATTCGGAAGTTGTCAATGGCTTTATCGTATTCCCCTGTTATTCTGTATATATTGCCAATGTTATTATAACAAGAGGATTCCCCTTTTATCTCTTTTAAATCGATGAATATCTTCAGGGATCCATTATAATACTCAAGTGCTTTGCTGTAATCTTTTAAGTCCACACATATAACCCCTGCATTATTGTAGGAGGCGGCAATCATCTCTTTTTCACCATAGTTTTTAGCCAATTCCAGAGCATTCTGCACATATTCCAGAGCTTTGATATAATTACCTTGTTTATCATAGATGATCCCAAGATTTGCGTAGCATTTGATCATCCCTAAAACGTCATTAATTTCTTTCTTTATTGAAAGACCTTTAAGATAATATTCTGAAGCATTCTCAAAATTGCCAAGTAAGTCATTTACTATTCCGATATTTATGAAACAAGCAGAAGTTCTTTGCTTATCATTTGTTATTTCAGAGTATTTTACAGATCCCATAAAGGAATCTATCGCATCCTTGAATTTTCCTTGTATCAGGTATGCTATTCCGATATAATGCAGGGCAGTGGCTTTGAGCAATAGGATACTCATAACGTAATGATTAATTGAGTCTTTAACTTGCATATTAAAAGATAAACTATCAAGAGATTTATTTGACAAGGTCAAAGCGTTTTGATAATAAAATAAAGCAGAATCAGTTCTGTCATAAATATAAATATCTCCTTTATTAAGATAGTTTCTGATCAGTGAAGTATCCTTTAATACTATATCCGGAGGTTGATAATTTTGCCCGAAAGAGCTAACAACCATAAATATAACAATACTTGTTATTAAATATTTTATCACGAAAACTGTTTTTTCCATCAATGCACGATTTATTTTATTCAATTAATACAAACGCCGCCCAAAAGTACGGATCATACTTCTTCCGCATTTCTTTCTGCGTTTCGTTAAATGCCATTCTTACGTCCTTTTCTTTGAGGAGTTTCTTGTAGAACATTTCCATAAACTCCACTGTTTCCTTATCAGGAACCTGCCATAAACTCATTATTATGTATTTCACACCAGCCATCTTAAATGCACGTTGGAGGCCATAGACACCCTCACTTCCCTTGATGTCGCCAAGACCTGTTTCGCAGGCAGAGAGGACGACGAGGTCTGTGTTTCTCATGTTCATATTGGAAACTTCATAGGCAGTAAGTACTCCCTCATTATCTGTTCTTCCCCAATCCTCGCTCCAAACACGATTAGCTCCTGCAAAAACAAGTCCTGATCGCATCATGGGGTTCTTGTTGTTTAAAAACATCCAGTTGCCAAAACCTGAGCTACCGCGAAAATCAATTTTCTCTTCCTTAGCCTCAGCCTCTTTTTTTAACTGTTTTGGGTCAGGATAAAAGAATCCATGCGTAGAAACATGCAAAATAGATGGCGTATCAGTTGAGTCAAAAAGCTCTTTAAATTGTTCCTCTTTTGCCTCTTTTCCGGAAAAACCCCTGCATGCTATTTTATTCTTCTTCAACTGTTTTTCAATACTGTTTTTTTCATTCAAAGTACAGGGCAGGTATTTCCACGCCTCCAGTTTGACAGAATCGGTATTGTAATCAATTCCTCCGAAAACCGCAGCAGTCATTTTCAATTCAGATTTCAATTCTTGTTTTATAAGTTTTCCTGTTGTGCTTACCTGCTGAATGTTGTATATATCGCAAAGCATGTTACCAGGTTCTTTAGAGAGTGCAGCAAAAGAAATTTTATTGAGTGCACCAACAGGCGCATAATAAACTGTATTAATACCAGACAGTTCTTTTTCCATAGGCTCCCATATCAGCTTATACATCTCTTTGCTGTTTTTGTCGTATAGTTTATTTATGTACATATAACCGGTTCCCGTGGCTTTTCCAAGCATTGCATTTAATTCAGATTCTTCGAACAGTCTGATGGTTTTCGGATATTTGCAGTCTGATGTAATAATAATTGCTCCATAAACGGTGGTATCAAATCGTAACCCTTCCTGAAAACTTATAAATTCAATTGCCGCTTCATCTGTTTTCAGAGCGCCCCTTACGTCCTCCCACCTGTATTCAAAAAGATGATGAATACCTGCAAATTCCGATGAAAATTTTACCAGTTTTTTTTCCATCTCGTTGGCCTGATCTTCCAGTTTTTTCAAAATATCGGTGTTGCTTTCCGAACCCTGAGCTCCTGCAATACTATTACGGAGCTGTTTTAGTGAAATATACGTATTTCTTATTTCAGCATCCGGTGAATTATAAACAGCATTGATTATAGCGGATGTGCTTTTCAGTAAAAGTCCTTTGAGAATTAATTCGTTGTTATAAGAAATACCAGTAAGCTTTTCGTCACTGATTCCATAATAACAGGTATAAAAGTTAATGTCGGAAAAAATATCGTTTACCTTATTCAGGAAATCTTCTTTTTCTGATTCGCTTAAAACAGAAAAATTATCTTTTAAAAAT
>JBDRPR010000004.1:0-4375 GCA_043826845.1 Bacteroidota bacterium | reverse complement strand
AGGTATTATAGACATGCTGATATGATGTGTCTTCAAGAGTTAAACTTGGTCCGGATGCAAATATATATCCTCCTCCAGGAGTAATCCACGTACCAGAATATCCTGAAGTAGTTGCATTCATTTGAGCCCAGTGACCACATACAGTATCCCTTGGTCCTGCATCAATAGTTGGTTTTTCAATAAAATGTATCCGAACTGTATCTCTGCTATTACAAATAGGTGAATTCTGATGCCATTCAAACCATTCAAACTCCCAATATCCAAAAGCAGTTGCTGTAACTAATGAATTAGGACTACTAACAGGTGTAAAATTCGCAGGAGAACTTCCACTTGGTTGAGAAATTACAGACCATTGCCCTTCAGAACAATCAATACTCGGAATTGCTTGCATAGTATAAACCAATCCGCAAACCGAATCATTTGTCCCAGCAAATGACTCAGCTCTATTGTAAAATTTAACCATCACAGAATCAACACTATTACATCCTGTTCCGGATATAACAGTCCAATAGAAAAATACATCTGCTGCACAGTTATCCAAAGCATATGCACCCGGTAAAATAGCTGAAACATCAACTAAGGTAGTATCATTAGTTGAGTCAAAAATTGTTATACCTGCTGCACTTGAAGTCCATTCAGCGCTTGTATAAGTAACACCAGTTATATTTGCCATAAGTGTGAATTCATAATCACAAACATCACCACCATAACCAGCATTAGCAAGCGGGGGTTTTATGAAAGTTATATCCACCGGATCTGATCCATCGCAAGTTCCGTTAGTTTCATGCCATGTAAGTGTATAAGTAACCTGATTACCTGTGAAAGTAGCAGCAATAGCTGTCGCATTAGGATTATAAATTCCTCCAGCACCAGCAAAAGATATATTCCCAGAAGGTTCTGTCCAGTAACCGGTATTTGATGGGTTACTTAACACTCCTAATAATTGGGCAGAGTTTCCACAAACAGACTGATCGATTCCGGCATCCGGAGTAGGAATTTGTAAAAACTGTATCTCGGTAGTATCCTTATCAATGCAAATTGAATTTGTTTCAGTAATGATCATCTGGTATGTGCCGTATGTACCTGTTGCCGTGGTTACTGCACTTGTAGCAGGTGAAAATGAAGCACCCCCGGGTAAACTTGTCCAGGAAATATTAGATCCTGTTACAGATTGTGTACCATTAAGATTAGCAGAAGTACCACATACTATTTGATTATTTCCGGCATTTGCATTTGGAAGCTGAACAAAAGTTATTGAAACAGGATCACTGTCCGCACAACTGATGCCATTATCTTCTGTCCATGTAAATTCATAAGTACCATAAACCGTAACACTTGCCTGAGAATGAGCATCTAAAGGATCATAAGTGGCGACTCCACCACCTGGAACAGAAGTAACTGTCCATGTTCCAATTCCCCAACTGGGAGTTGCATCCAGAGTGTAGGTTAAACCGCAAACAGTATTATCAGAGCCTGCATTAGGAGTTGGCATTATGCAGCAAGGAAATGATCCTAGCGGAAGTATAATAATACTATTTGTTTCTGACTGAGTACAACCATTTGCATCAGTTACTGTACATGTTATAGAAAAAGTACCATCAGTAGCCCAGGTAACAATATGAGGTCCCTGACCAGAAGCTGAAGCAGGAGTTCCCCCACTAAAAATCCAGTTATAAGTTGCCCCTGAACCAGCATTACCTGTATAAGTAATTGTGGTAGGATCATTTGCACAAACAGATTGAGCTGTAAAATGTGCAGTTGGCAGAGCAAAAACATGAATTACAGAATCAACTGAAGTAGGGCATAGACCGTTATATGTAGCTGTAATGGTATGATTACCAGGACCTGCTGTTGCAGGATTAAAAGTTGTGCCTGTTACACCGGGACCTGAAAAAGTTACATTACCACTATTGGATGTTAAAGTTATAGGTGTAGCATCCACACAAAGATTATTTGTATAATTAATAACAAGATTTGGTGAAGTTTCGACATTTACAATGATTGTATCCAGACCTGTATATGTCCCGTCAGTTAATGTAACAGTATAAATCCACTGACCCACAGCAGGAGGACATTGTTGTGGCGGGTTCTGATCGAAATAAAAATCCTGAATTCCGTTATTCCAGACCCAGTCTTCAATAGGCGGAGGACAGAATATCTGAACATTATCTATTCCCCAGTGGTCATAACTATTGCTGGAAGTCTGATCCTGATGCCATTGAAACTGAGTGTTCGGGCTTGCTGCAGCTGCAGGAACATTTTCACAATAGTTGTTCCATACTGTCATACAAGCATCATAACCGCCAGATCCAGAGCAATTAGGATTATCAGGTGGCCAATAATTGATATCCACCCAGTTTGTTCCATTTAATGAATACTGTAAATGCACTCCCTCTGCGGGCAAATCAGGGCCTTCACATGGTGAAGACTGAGATTGTGTAGCATAAACCATATCAAAACATATCTGACAACCGGTACTGATGTTATAAGGAACCGTTGTTAAATCCCTGGGCTGACTCATAGCCGGACCAATCCATAAATAAATTGTCCCATCAACAGGAGCAGGACACGGATTTGTAAACATTGGACCTGCATTTGATGTCCAACCGGTGCCTATAGTTCCGTTATTAAAATCATTATCCATCAAATATTCGGTACAATCTCCTGTTGCAGATAGATTTACACAATCACCCAGGCAAATATTATGAACATTTACTGCGGCAGTTACACCACATTGTGCATTTAACCGGAGATTAAATAAGAATAATACTCCAATAAATATAAAAACTGCCAAATTTCTTTTTGTAATCATAATAGTAATTTTATTGATTATTTGGTTAATACTTTTAAATTTGCAAGTTCAAACATGGTTAATTCAGGTTTATCTGAATAATTTAAAAATCTGGAAAAAAGTTTTAAACTTAATTCACTTTCATATTCACAACCACCTTCTCTTGACTCTTTTGCAGATAATTGAACAGAAAATTTATATTCCGCATCCTCAATACATGTCAAACAATTTCCATCATACCAAAGGTAATTATCCCATTTTATTACAAGATTTTCTTCAGTAGTATTTACGAATTTTAATAAAACAAATTCCTTATGCATTCCTTTTTTCAAATCATGACATTCTTCTGACTTGTAATATATCTCTATACCGTTTATTGTTTCATACAATTTCCAGTCAGGATTTGCAAAATCTGAAATCTGTCTTCCGTCTCCGGATGAAAAGCAAGTAACATTTAATAAGAATATCACAAAAATAAATGAAAGTAGTTTTTTCATCTGTCAATATTTTATTTCAAAGGTCAGATGGAACCCACATTATGCAGATTTTAAACTTATAAAAGTATTCTGCAATATTTTCATCTTCTCTTTGTGTTAATATTAATTACAATGTGGGTTTCATATTAATATTGATTTAATTAAAAAATAAAAAACAAACCTACAAAAAAATTCACAAAGACACAAAAGCTAAAAAATAATTTTATTTCGGACTTTATGATTTCAAAAATAATATCTCAAAACAAACTCATTGAAAATTTTTAAGACTTAATAAATTGACAAAATAAATCAATAATTCGTTGCCTGATAAAAATACAAAGGCATACATTTTTATTTATGCCTTTGTAAATCAAATTAATAATTTTTATTTTTCTCTCATCAAACTGAATGAGCCCTGGAATTCATATGTCTTATCATCCTGTCCTACTGCTGTGATTATGTAATAATATACTCCAGGTGATGCATCTGCTCCATTGCCTTTGATCTTCCCGTTCCATCCTCTTTCTACATCTTCCCATTCGTATATCTTTTTGCCCCATCTGTCCATTATGACACACTTAAATTCTACAATTGTTTTACTGTAAACTTTGAATTCATCGTTCTTGCCATCTCCGTTAGGAGTGAAAATATTCGGCACTTCCATTAATGAGGCATCTTCAAGACAAAATCTTTTAAATTCTGTAGTATCAAGACAACCGTCTCTGCTTTGTGCTATCAATTTTACATCATAACAGCCGCCTTCTGTAAAACTATATTTTCCATCATCACTACTTACGAGATCAAAATATTCTCCATCCTCTGTGTAATAAATCCATCTGTATTTATTCCCATTTATTGATAAATTCTGGAAACTTACATCCTCGGGAACTACATGATCAGTAAAAGTGAAACTGGCACTATCAAAAGCTGCTGTTACATATCCTGTATCGGCTACATAAACAGGGAATCCTTCTATGCAGAACGTTCCTATTGGTGCTGGTGAGTAACTCTGTGATTCTCCCTGTACTACAAAATAATAGGTTGAATCTCCTGTTATATTATATATAAATATCGAATCCTGTGCTGTTGTTACAAATATTGAATCAGG
>JBDRPR010000003.1:0-2925 GCA_043826845.1 Bacteroidota bacterium | reverse complement strand
AAATAAGTTCGAGCGGAATCGTAAATGCTCACAAATAGATGTTAAACATAGTTGCAATCAATTTAATACAAAGTTATACAGTAATTGTTGCTCTGGTACTCTTGGCCGTCCAGATTTTTACAAATAGCAATAAAAAGTTATTTACATTTTTTATGTATCTTTTTATTTTTATCCAACCAATTTTGATAATTTTATTTAATTTTGTTTTATACCAAAGACTTGATCCATTCTACATGTATACAGATCTATGTGTTTTATGTGGTCGTCTGGGAGATTACATAAATAATTTTATTAGAATTACATTCTATTCAGTAACGGTATCTATATTTGCTCCGTTATTTAAATTGCCAAAAAATTACCAGACTATTGCAAGTTTTGGATACTATGTAGGTTTCTATGCATTATCTATTTTTATCTTTTTAACTTCACCCTTCACAAACTTAATAATATTTAAGTTGTTCTTTTGGCTCTGCCAACTAGTAGTCCTGTACAGATTAGTGCAAGTAATCCGCCAAGGGATATCCAAATCAAATTTTTAGTATCCCAAACTTCCTTGTTTGTTTTTATTCCTTTTACTTCAGGTTTGGGTGATGGTGTTGGCGAACTCTGTGGTTCTGCTATGGTTTCTAGGCCGAGGACATTATTTGAATCAGATAGATAGTTGTATTTTGATTTTAATGCAGTTGTGTTTGCCCCAAGAACAGTTGCTTGTACCGTAGGTGAATTGCCTGTTGGATCAGGCGATCCTGCTTTTGATAATGTTCTAAATCTGTATTCTTCCCCTATCGATACTGGCGAACCTTCTGAAATGACTCTGTAATAAAAGTCCGTCATGTCTGCTAATCCTGTAATTGTTATTGAATGAGAAGTTACTTTGGGTGAAATATCTGAAGTTCCCGTTGAAAATGCATATCCATAATTTGGCGCATCACCTGAAACCCCATGAGGAACAGTATCATAAACAACTCTGCTTTTTGTTGGTTTATCTGTTGTCCAAGTTACAACGGTACTGTCTATAGTTGGAGTCGTTGATTTTACATTTGAAATAATTGCTGATACCTGTACTAGTTGATCAAATACAATTTCATTTCCTGCATTATCAGTCACAATCGCTCGTAATATATAGCTGTCCAGTTTAAGTGGATTTGTATCCCAAATTGAGTCTATTGGTATAAATGCGGTTACACCATCATTAACTTTGTATTCATATCTAACTGCGGCTACTCCCGATGAATCGTCATTTGCCTGAAAATTTAAATTTACAATTCCTGAAATATTACTGTTACCTAGTGGATACACCCAATTTCCAGTAGGCATTATTTTATCAATTATAAAATGTAGACCCAGTACGTCTCTAAATTGTGTGATTGATGGAATATCCTTTCTGATGGCATTGTCATAAACTTGATGCGTCATATAATATTCGCCATCATCTAAGTTGTTTTTACAATTTGAAAACTGTTCTTGGTCTGTGAGTAAAAATGAATTTCCAGATAAAGAAACCAAATTTGGTTCGGTTCTCCAACTACAATAGGCCCTTGCTCCATTTTGAGAAAATTTAAAACTTCCATCACTTTGTGCATCAAAGATTACATAGGAATCCTTCAATAAATTTGATGATGGTGTAGAGTCTGTGTATTTAACAGTAAAACTTAATTTATTGATGTCATTAATATAGACAAGAGAATTAGTAATTTCATCACCTTCAACATAATGTTTATAAACTGCAGTTGGTGCAACAGTATCAACTGTAAGTTCGTTTATGGTTGAATCGTATCCAATGTTACCAGCTGTATCAGTAGCTTGTGCCACTACATTGTAAATTCCATCAGCTAAATTTGGAGCTATGATATTATCGGGTAATTCCCATGTTTCATCCGTGTTATTATTTGCTGAAAATGTGTTATCACCAATTTTAATAGATACATTGGCTGTGTTGTCGTTTACATTTCCTGTCAATTTCGGAGAATTATCATTTGTTATATATGGGTTAATCGTGATAGTCGGTTTGGTGCTGTCGTATGTTATCTTGCAACTATTTTCAATAGTTTCTGAGGTCCAATCTGAATAATTACCTGCTTTATCTACTGCTCTTACTGCAAAGCCGTATGTACCTTCTCCTACTGTAAAACTACCTGTTCTTGATAAGACGTTTCCTATGTTTCCTGCATTCCATATCCAACCATTTGTTGGGTTAAAGGACTTATATTCATAATGAGAAAAATTGGTATCTGTTGAAGCATTCCATTTCGCTTTTATTGTGTACTCGTTTGTATTTACGTTACAACCCAAACTAGTATTGTTAGTTTTAGAGAAAGTAAGACCTGATGGAATATTCGGCTTGGTACTGTCAATAGTTACTGTCCAAGGTTCTGACCACTCACTGCAATTTGATATTGGTGCACTATCACATGCTCTAACTTGCCACTGATATACTCTGTCACTACTTCCGGAGGCATTAATTTGAGAAATGTTTCCAGTTGATACTGGTCCATAATTACCACCATTCCATGAACTTTTATAGAAATAGTTTACCGGTCCACTTTGATCACTAACGTCTGACCAATCAAGTGTAAGCCCAGTAGCTTTGACATATGAACTATTTGCAGGACTAAGTAAAGTTGGAACGTCAGGAGCTATAATATCAAAATTTATATCGTGTGAAGACGTGTCGTTGTCAATCAAATTACCCTGATATTTTGTTTGGGTGACTTGTCCTGAAACATTATATAAATAAGAATCTAAATTATAATTACCTGTTCCTGTAACTTTTATTTTATAAATATCTGAACTTGGTTTTTCAAATAATAATATTGATAAAGAATTACCAATACCCAATATTGGGTCTTCGATATAATTTTGGGCTTAATTAGTATTTTGCGTTGGTAAAAACGTTATATCTCTTCATATATTCGGCTAAATCTT
>JBDRPR010000002.1:0-4268 GCA_043826845.1 Bacteroidota bacterium | reverse complement strand
TTCTATTTTCACGATGCAACCATCATTCATTACAAGGGGGAAAGTACAAAAAAAGGAACCATCAATTATGTAAAAGTGTTTTATTATGCAATGATAATTTTTGCAAAAAAACATTTTTCAAAAAAAAATGCCAGATTATTTTCGATACTAATAAATATTGCTATTTATATTCGTGCATTTCTTGCTATTATTTCAAGATTTTTTAAAGATGCTCTCCTACCCTTGCTTGATTCTGCTTTTATATTTTCTGGATTTTATATTATTAAACCATACTGGGAAGCCTATAAATTTAGTGGAAATGGAACATATCCTGATGCATTTTTAAAATTTGCTGTTCCTGCATATATAATAATATGGATAAGTTCTATATTTTTATCAGGAGGTTATGAACGACCAGCAAAAATCATAAATATACTAAAAGGAATTCTTGGAGGAACAATAATTATTCTTGTAGGATATGCATTGTTAAGTGAGCAATACAGATTCTCACGTGCACTCATTCTTTTTGGTTCATTATGGGCTTTTTCAACAATTATTTTAGTCCGGATTATTTTTAGTTTACTTAAAATTAAAGAATATGTTTTACATAGTAATATTAAGAAAAAAGTAGCAATTATCGGATCCAGGGAAGAAGCTAACCGTGTATATCAAATTTTAAGGCACTCTGAATTTAAACCAAATATCATCGGTTGCATAAATCCTGAAAGTGAAGACAATAATAATCAATTTATTGGAAATATCAATCAATTATCTCAAATTATAAAAATAAATAGAGTGGATGAATTGATATTTTGTGCAAAAGATATATCGACTGAAAATATTATTAAAAGCATGCTTAAACTTTCAGAAATAAAAATAGAGTATAAAATTGCTTCTCCAGATAGCATTTCGGTTATTGGAAGTAATTCAATAAATACATCTGGAAATTTATACACAATAAACATCAATCTGATAGCCAAATCAAATAACAGGAGAAATAAAAGACTTCTTGACTTTATTTTAGCAATATTGTTTTTTGCATTATCTCCAATTCTTATATTTATTCAAAAAAATCCACTACGCTTTTTGTTAAACATATTTGCAGTTTTATGTGGAATAAAAAGTTGGGTTGGTTACAAATTGAGTAATAATGAAAATAATTTTCATCTGCCTAAAATTAAACCAGGCGTTCTAAGTATTACTGATTTAAAGATGAGAAAAGAATTAAAAAAAGAAGAAATTGACCGATTGAACATAGCTTATGCCAGAGATTATAAACTCCTAAATGATTTTATCATTATTTTCAATGGGATTCGTTTATTAGGCAATAAATAATTTTACTATTTTTTATTGTCTGCAAATTCAACTATTTTCACATTTATTATTAATACAATTCTATTAACAATATGGCAAGTAAAGAAATTATAATACCATCTATGGGAGAAGGAATTACAGATGTCACAATTATTAAATGGTTGAAAAGGGAAGGGGAATTTGTGCAGGAAGATGACACAATTGCTGAAATAGCAACCGATAAAGTAGATTCTGAAATATCCGCACCTATTTCAGGGAAAATAATAACCTTTTTTGTCAAAGAAGGTGATATTGTAAAAATAGGAGAATCAATTGCACTTATTTCTGATGAAGAAGACTATATTATAGATGAAAATATTAAGCCAAAAAAGATTATTATTGAATCTAATAAATCGCAAAACGAGGAAAGAATAATTTCAAATAACAATCTTCTTCAGAATAGAACAGTTTTGCAATATCACGAAGGGATGTTTCTTTCACCGCTGGTAAAAAATATTATCACAAAAGAAAAAATTACTAAAGAAGAATTAAGTAATATAACAGGATCCGGAATTGGAAAAAGGATTACTAAAGATGATATTATAAATTATATTCAAAATAAAAATAAATCAGAAAAAACAACAAGAGAAACCAGCGAATATCAAATTGCTGAAAAATCACAATTAGAATCCCTATCAGATTATCCAATAAATACTGAGTCTGAAGAATTTGAAATTATTCCAATGGGACGCGTTAGAAAACTTATTGCTGAACACATGAATAATTCATTGAAAACTTCAGCTCATGTCACATCATTTATTGAAGCAGATGCGACAAAAATTGTAATGTGGAGAGAAAAAAATAAAAATGATTTCCAAAATTCATATAATGAAAAACTCACTTACACACCAATTTTTTTGGAAGCAATAATAAATACAATTAAAGAATATCCATTGATAAACGTATCGGTTGAAAATACTAATATTATCAGAAAAAAATTTATCAACATTGGCATGGCTACAGCATTAAATGATGGGAATCTTATTGTTCCTGTTATTAAACAAGCTTGTCAGAAAAATCTCGTAGGTTTGGTAAAATCAGTTAATGATTTGGCAAAAAGAGCAAGAGAAAACAAACTTTTACCGGAAGAAATTCATGGAGGAACATTCACAGTAACAAATCTTGGTTCTTTTGACATTTTAACAGGTACACCTATTATAAATCAACCTGAAGTGGCTATTCTGGGAATAGGTATCATCAAAAAGAGACCAGTAGTTATTGAAACCCAAACAGGAGATACAATTGGAATTAAACACATGGTAATATTATCGTTATCATTTGATCACAGAGTAATAGATGGAGCTCTCAGCGGGATGTTCCTAAAGCGCGTTTCAGAACATATAGTCAATTTCGATTTTTCCAGAAATATTTAAAATTTTTCGTTTCAATTCTTTTTTTATATCTTTCGAAGTTAAAATTATACGATAATTTTATTAGTATTTAAACAGCTTCATTAATTATGTTTTAATGAAACTATATATTAATTATAAATTAATATATGAGGTAATCGCTTGTAACTAAATAAATTCGATTGAAATGAAAAGTGTAACAATAATTCTTTTTCTAATAATTACAGTGTTAAATATAAATGCACAATACGATTCCAATTTTAAAAACAGATATTTTCAAGCTGAAAATATGATTGAATTCGGGAATTATGAAGATGCTTTATTGGTTTATCTTGAATTACTGAAAATTGTGCCTGACAATGCAAACATAAACTTTAAAGTCGGGTATTGTTATTTAAATACTGTATTAGACAAGAAAAAATCAATACCATACCTTGAAAAAGCAATTCCTGGAATTTCGGACGACTATGACCCGACAATTTATAATACGACGTCTTCTCCACCTGAAACATACTATTATTTAGGCGAAGCTTATCATTTAGACTATAAATTTGAAGAAGCAATTGAAATTTTGACAAATCTTAAAAATCAATTATCTGATGATAACGATGAATTTCAAAAACAAATTGACTGGAAGATTTCTCAATGCAAAAATGGTATAGAATTAATGAAATACCCTATTAAGATGATTGTAACAAACTTAGGGGGTGACATTAACTCTGAATATAAAGAACATAGCCCTGTTTTTTCTGCAGATGAATCTGTTCTGATATATACTTCAAGAAGAGAGGGAAGTACAGGTGGATTGATTTCTGATGGGCAATATTATGAAGATATTTATATTGCATATAAGAACAGCGATGGTTTATGGTCTAATCCGCAATCTATTGGGAAAAGTATAAATACTTCAGGACACGAAGCTTCTATCGGATTAAGTGTTGATGGACAAAAATTACTTATATATAAAGATGATAATGAAGATGGAAATATTTATTATAGCGAGTTGAAAGGAGATGTTTGGATGAAGCCGGTAAAACTTGGCCCTACTATTAATACTAAAGCAAATGAAACACATGCTTCCTTATCCGCTGACGGAAATATAATATATTTTGACAGTAACAGAAAAGATGGATATGGAGGATTTGATTTATATGTCGTTAAAAAACTTCCAAATGGTGAATGGAGTGAAGCTCAGAATCTGGGGCCTGAAATTAATACTTTCAGAAATGAAAGATGTCCATTTATGCATCCCGATGGAGTTACATTATTCTTCAGTTCAGAAGGACACTTCAATATGGGTGGTTTTGATATTTTTTTCAGCATCAAGGATGAAAATCTTAAATGGCAGGAACCCACTAATATGGGTTATCCGATTAACACAACACTTGATGACGTGTTTTACACTCCAACTCCTGATGGAAGAAGAGCATATTACTCTTCACAACAAACCGGAGGAATTGGAGCTACTGATATTTACATGATAACATTACCAGGTAGTGAAGAAAAAGCACTTACTGTTCTTTCCGGTCTTGTCAAATTAAGTAACGGGCAACAGCCTGAAAGTGTCTATATTGAAGTCACAGACAA
>JBDRPR010000001.1:0-3181 GCA_043826845.1 Bacteroidota bacterium | reverse complement strand
GCTGTAATAAAATATTACTTCAGATGTTCAGATGTATAGACGTTTAGATGTTCAGGTGTCTAATTGTTCTATGAAAAAATAAAGCAACGATTATGACAATTTATTCGTCTTATTTAAGTATATTTGAATTTCAGTTAAATTTTCTTTTATAAATTAGACAATGAACAACCTTATTTTATATCAGCAAAAATATTATCAGCATTATATTCATTATCATATTATTTTATTTAATTTTATCCATAGATAAATCAAATAAGTGAAAAAGTTAAAAAATAGAAATTTCCGGTTTTCTGATATTGTTATTATATTTTCATTTATAATTTTATTTTTTCCTGTAAGTTCGTATTCTCAATATTGGATGTATGGTGGTGGTAGTTATTCTACTGACGAAGCAATGTGTTCTTCAAAAGATGCCGTTGGAAATATATATACAGCCGGGTATTTTGGAGGTTCAATTACATTGTCTGGTATTAATTTAATTTCATCTGGTGTTTCAGATATTTTATTAATGAAACATAATTCAGGTGGAACATTACAATGGGCTGTGAAAGCAGGTGGTTTTGCTGAAGACAGAGCATTATCTGCAGTTAGTGACAATTCAGGGAACACATATATAACAGGTTTTTTTTATGGAACTGCTACATTCAATTCCCAAACATTAACATCTTCTGGTTCATATGATATTTTTATTGCAAAATATAATAGCTCAGGTAATTTTCAGTGGGCAAAACGAGCAGGAGGAACACAGGCAGATATTTCAAATTCAATTACATTAGATAGTGATGGAAATATTTTACTGGCAGGACAATATATGGGTACAGCAAGTTTTGATTCTTATAATATTACTTCATTAGTCAATCAACAATCAGGATTAGATTGCATAAATTCTTTTTTAGCTAAATACGATTCAAATGGGAATTGTATTTGGGTTAAAAATGGTCAAAGCGATGATGATTGCAGAACAATATCTGTTGCTTCAGATAATTCTAATAATATTTATGTTACAGGTCAATTTTCTGATACTTTGGATTTTGGTGTATCACACAACAACAATATAAATAATGCAATTTATTTAATAAAATTTGATTCTGATGGAAATGAGTTATGGTATAAAAGAATTGGTGCCAGTCTTCATAATGTTGCATATAGTATAACTACCGATTCTAATGAAGATGTAATTATTACCGGTGAAGCACATGGTACATTGTACTTTTTCAATAGCACAACATACAGTCTTTCTAATACATACCCTTATCAGGCTTTTCTTGCTAAATATAGCAGTTCCGGAGATTTTGAGTGGGCAGTTTCTGATGGTTCAGAAAGTTTTACCTCATCGCAGGTTGTAAAGGTTGGTAGTAATAATGATATTTTTATATCAGGAAATTTTCAATGTAAATTTTCAGAATATGCTGATGAGTTTGGTCAGGGAACATTTAATAGTATTGGTTATAATGATATTTTTGTTGCAAAATATGATACAGATGGTCAGAGACTCTGGATGAGGAATTTTGGTAGCCAAAAAAATGACAATGTTCATGGGATGATAATTTATAATAATAAACCTGTTTTATCAGGTAGCTATTCCAAATCATTAATTATACCTGTATCTTCGAATATTAGTGTAAATAATTTTCTTAATATTTCCTATCATTCTCCAAATCCGATAAATCTAAATTTCTGTGGTGATAATACTTATGGGTATTTTAAAGGATTATATGGTTATCCTAGTAGTGATTTTTTTGTAATGAATGCAATTGATTTAAATCGCGAACCTTATGATTATTATTACCGATCTGGAAGTGTTTGTGATAGACCATATGTTGGAAGTTGCATAGTGGAAAGTGATTTAACATCTTTAGAAACGAATATAGGATGTGGAGATTCAGCTGTTGTTTGTGATACAACTTATTTGCATGTTTGTACAAATACATCTGAGAGATATTTTTCATCTTATAGAGTAGGGCCAAATTTTACCTATTTGTGGTCAACAGGAGCTAATACAAGATCTATATTAACTACTGTTACTGATAATTATGTGGTAACTGTTACAACAGAAGATGGATGTTTTGAAACAATTGATACATTTAATTTAGTTGTAAATATAAGTCCGGAGATTCCCTGGATTTCAGATGATCATGGGGTAGGAAATAATTCCTGTATTCCATATCATATGTGAGTCTGCAACGACACTGTATTACTTACAGCAAGCAACATTTCAACAACAACTTTTTTCTGGGAAGGACCAGGAATTACAGGAATGCTATATGATTCAATAGTACAAGTAATTGTGAGTGGCAGATATACTTTCACACTTCTCGATTCAAATGGTTGTTTTTCTACAAATTATGTTGATGTGAATATAGCAACAGCCCCTCCAACAGAGGTAAATCCATATATGCTATGTTTAACAGATTCTATTATAAATGATACAATATTTATTTGTGAAGGAGATACAGTAACAATTTTTGTTTTTGATTCTATATCAGATCCAAATCATCAAATTATTGATAATCCACTTTTAGGATACAACTGGGACGACACATTTTGGACAGTTTATCCACCAATTCCATATGAGTGTGATACTTTCCCTCATATACATTTATTCCCGATTACATCTGGTTACTATTCACTAACTTTTTCTTTTTCATCCGGAAATTCATGTGGTAGTTATTCATATACAAAAACAGATTCAATATATATTGATGTAAGCCCTTCATCAACATTAAATTTGAATATTATTGGAAATAATAATTTTTGTCCGGGTGACTCAACATTGTTAGTTGTTACAGGTGCATCAAGTTATATTTGGTATTATCCTTATAGTATAGCAGGTACAACTAATGATAGTATTTTTGCATATATGCCTACATCATATTGGGTTGCAGGATTTGACACAAATGCTTATGGTTGTACAGCTACCGATACTACCTGGATAAGTATTCATCATTGGAGTAGTCCTACAATAAACATGAATCCAAATCATGGTGTAATTTGTCCAAGTGGTTATGTTACATTATCAACAATAAGTGGCTGTTTGAATTATGACTGGTATGGACCAAATGGATTGTTGCACTAAACCCCTTGCGGGGAGATGTCGTAACACAAACGTTAGCCATTCATACTTTTTTCGTTAAAATTAAGGAATAATTTTTAAAAACTTAGTTTTATGAGAAAAAAAAAG